>JASLJO010000130.1 GCA_030152505.1 Solirubrobacterales bacterium
CGGATACATCGGCCGCCCCTACTCGCCGAGCAGCGTGCTCAGCAGCGCCTTCTGCGTGTGCAGCCGGTTCTCCGCCTGGTCCCACACGGCGGAGCGCGGTCCGTAGAGGACGTCGGCGGTGATCTCCTCGCCGGGGTGGGCGGGCAGGCAGTGCAGGACGACGGCGCTGTCCTTGGCCGCGGCGAGCAGATCGGCGTCGACCCGAAACGGAGTGAGGTCGGAGCGGCGGCGCTCGGCCTCCTCCTCGTCCCCCATGCTGACCCAGACGTCGGTGTAGATAGCGTCGGCGCCCGAGACGGCGAGGCGCGGGTCCTCGGTCAGCTTCACCCCGTGGCCCTCCTCGAGCTGGTAGCCGTCCGGCGCGGCGACCGTCAACTCGACGTCGACCAGCTCGCAGGCGATCGCCAACGAGCGGGCGACGTTGTTGCCGTCGCCCGCTCGCTGGCGATTGCCTGTGAGCTCACCGGCGTCGAGCTGACCGTCGCCGCGCCGGACGGCTACCAGCTCGAGGAGGGGCACGGCGTCAGACTGACCGACGACCCGCGCCTCGCCGCCTCCGGGGCCGATGCGATCTACACCGACGTCTGGGTCAGTATGGGCGACGAGGAGGAGGCCGAACGCCGCCGCGCCGACCTGACGCCGTTCCGGGTCGACGCCGACCTGCTCGGCGCGGCCTCCGACGATGCGGTCGTCCTGCACTGCCTGCCGGCGCACCCCGGTGAGGAGATCGCAGCCGACGTTCTCTACGGCCCGCGGTCCGCCGTCTGGGACCAGGCCGAGAACCGGCTGCATACGCAGAAGGCGCTGCTGCGTACGCTGCTCAGCGAGTAGGCATGTACCCGGAGCTTCACCTCGGCCCCCTGACCCTGCAGACCTTCGGCCTGATGTTCGCCCTCGCCTTCCTTGCCGCGGGGGCGCTGGTGGCCAAGCGGCTGAAAGAGATCGGCAAGCCGGTCGACTGGGCCTATGAGATCGGCTTCTCGGCGCTGATCGGCGGCGTCGTCGGCTCGCGCCTCTATTTCCTCGTGCAGAACTACGACAGCGTCAAGAGCGACCTGCTCGGCAACCTCTTCAGTGGCTCGGGCCTGGTCTGGTACGGCGGCGCGATCGGCGGCGCGATCGGTGTGCTGGCCTGGGCCTGGTATCGGGACTTCCTCCGTCTGGCCCTGCTCGACCTGGTGGCGCCGGCGCTCGCCCTCGGCTACGCGATCGGCCGCGTCGGTTGCCAGCTCTCCGGTGACGGCGACTATGGCAAGCCCTGGAATGGGCCCTGGGCGATGTCCTACCCGGACGGCACCGTGCCCACCGATCGGACCGTTCACCCAACGCCGGTCTACGAGACCCTGGCGATGGGAATGGGGGCGTGGGTCCTCTGGCAGCTGCGCGACCGCTTCCGCACCGGCGTGCTGTTTGCGATCTACCTGGTCTATGCCGGCGCCGAGCGCTTCCTGATCGAGTTCCTCAGGCGAAACGATCATGTCGTCCTGGGGCTCACTGTCGCCCAACTCGAGAGCCTTGCAATGATGGTCGCCGGCCTTGGCTGGCTGTATGTGGTGCGGCAGCGAAAGGGAACCCTTTCCCGCGAAGCTGCTGGTAGAGTTGCACAAAATCTTTTGAGCTAAACGGAGGAGGCGAGCGCAGTGGAAGCAGTGGAGACCGGCAGCGGGGGTGGTGCAGCCGCCTCAACCGTCGGTGAGCTGCTCGACAACGCGACGGCTACGATCGAGGCGGCGGGCTGCGGGGAGCCGCGCGCCGACGCCGAAGCGCTGGTCGCCAACGCGCTCGGGATCAGCCCAGAGGAGCTTTCGCGCGACGGTGCCGGGGAGGCTTCACCCGAGGTTGTCGCCGTGATCGAGGCGGCGGTGGCGCGCCGCGCCGATCACGAGCCGCTGGCCTATGTCCTCGAACGCGCTCCCTTCCGCAGCCTCGAGATCCACGTCGACCCGCGCGTGCTCTGGCCACGGCGGGAGACCGAGCTATTGGTCGAGGTCGGCGCCGAATTGCCGCAGGGTGCTCGCGTGCACGAGGTTGGCACCGGCTCGGGCGCCATTGCCCTGGCCCTGATGTCCGAGCGTCCCGACCTGCACATCACCGCGTCGGACCTCTCACCGGAAGCGGCCGAAGCGGCGCGTGAGAACGCCGAGCGACTTGGCCTCGAGCTCGAGGTGACCGTCGCCGAGGGTCTGCCGAAGGGGCTCGAAGACGTCGACATGGTCATCGCCAACCTGCCCTACGTCACCGACGAGACGATCTTCGACCGCTCACCGGAGATTCGGCGCGAGCCGCGGATCGCCGTCACCGGCGCCTGCGGCGCCGACGGACTCGGCGTGATCCGTGGCTTGATCTCCGAAACGCCGAGCGGCTGGCAGCTGGCGATGGAGCACGACACGCACCATGGCCCGGCGATGCGCGAGATGCTGCGCGACGCAACCACGATGCGCGACTACATGGGCGACGAGCGCGTGACGGTCGGCGTCGCTCCCTGAGCGCGGCCTCGCTGTTCACCTAATACGGTTGGCCCATGGCTGACTCGACGACGCGGGCTGAACCGGCGGCGGGGTCCACGCAGGCGGAGCGCCTCGCAAAGGTTGAGCGATTGCGGGCGGAAGGGATCGATCCATACCCCTTCTCTTTCCCCGATCGCAACAACATCGCCGAGATCCTCGGGGCGCATGACCCGGAGCAGCTCGGCGAGGGCGAGCACCCGGAGTTCTCCTACCGGATCGCCGGCCGGGTGACCGGGCAACGCGGTCACGGCAAGACGACCTTCTTCGACGTCCGCGACCTCTCCGGCTCGATCCAGGCCTACGCTCGGGTCGACGCGCTCGGACAGGAGGCGTTTGAGCGGATCGAAGACCTCGACATCGGTGACCTGGTGGGTGTCGAGGGCGACCTGTACGTGACGAAACGCGGCCAGCTGGCGATCGGGGTGCGTGAGTGCGTGCTGTTGGCCAAGGCGCTGCGCGACCCCCCCGACCTCTTCCATGGCATCTCCGATCCGGAGGTCCGCTACCGGCAGCGTGAGCTCGACCTGATGGCAAACGAGCGCTCGCGCGAGATCTTCGCCATGCGGGCAAGGGTCGTGGCGGCGATCCGCGACCACCTCAACGAGCGCGGCTATGTCGAGATGGAAACGCCGATCCTGCAGCGGATGACCGGCGGTGCGGCGGCGCGCCCCTTCAAGACCCATCACAACGCGCTCGACCGCCACCTCTACCTGCGGATCGCCACCGAGCTCTACCTGAAGCGGGCGATCGTCGGCGGCTTCGAGCACGTCTACGAGTTGGGCAAGTTCTTCCGCAACGAGGGGATGTCGCCGCAGCACAACCCCGAGTTCACGATGCTGGAGTGGTTCGTCAGCGGCGCCGACTACCACGGCGTGATGGACGTCGCCGAGGGGATCGTCTCCGACGTCGCCGAACGGGTGCTGGGAACGACCAAGGTCGAGCGCGACGGCGAGACGATCGACCTGGCGCCACCCTGGCCGCGGCTGCGGCTGCGGGACCTGCTGAAGGAAGAGACCGGCGTCGACATCACCAAGGCGAGCCGCGATGAGCTGGCCGAGATCGCCGGCGAGGATGCCGAGCCCGACGACGACTGGGCGGCGCTGGTCGACACCCTGCAGGGCAAGCTGATCGAGCCGAAGCTGATCCAGCCGACCTTCATCATCGACCTGCCGCTGGCGATCTGGCCGTTGGTCAAGCCGGTGCCCGAGCACCCGCAGCTGCTGGCCGCGGCCTTCGACGGGATCGTCGCCGGGATGGAGATCACCGGCGGCGGCACCGACGTCAACGACCCGATCGAACAGCGGCGCCACTTCGTCGAACAGCGCGAACGGCAGGAGTCGGGGGCGGAGGAGACGCCGCACGAGCACGATGAGGAGTTCGTGCGGGCGCTCGAATACGGGATGTTGACGGCGAGCGGGTCCGGCCTCGGCGTCGACCGGCTGATGATGATCCTCAGCGGTGCCAAGACCCTGCGCGACGTGATCCTCTTCCCCTCGATGCGCGAGGCGAGTGGCGGGGAGAGCTGAACGCTCAGGGCTCGATCTGGACGAGCCGCTTCGGCTCGTGCTCGACCTGCAGAGTGGTGTGGTGGATGCCGAACTCGCGCTCGATCAGCTCGGCCAGCTCGAGCCGGGCGCGGTGGCAATCGGCCTCCTGCTTGACCGTGACGTGAGCCGAGAGAGCCGGGAACTCCGAGGTGACCTCCCAGACATGCAGGTCGTGGACCTCGACCACGCCGGGCTGTTCGGCCATCAGGCGGCCAATCCGGTCTGGGTCGGTTCCCTTCGGTGAGGCCTCGAGGAAGATCCGCCCCGAGTCGCGCAGCAGGCCGATCGCCGAGCGCAGCATCAGGCCGGCGACGAGCAGCGAGGCAATCGCGTCCGCCTGGTCGAAGCCGGTGAGCAGGATCACCGCGGCGGCGATCGCGGTGCCGATGAAGGCGTAGAGATCGGTGAGCAGATGTTGGAAGCTGCCCTCGACATTGAGGCTCTCGCGGTTGGCCCTGGCGAGGATGGCGGTGGCGGCGAGGTTGACGACGATCCCGGCCAGGGCGACGATCAGGATCAGGGTGCCGTCGACGGTGGGGGGCGAGAAGAGCCGCCGCACGGCCTCGATTGCGATGATCGCCGCCAGCACCAGCAGCGTGATTCCGTTCGCCTGCGCGGAGAGGATCTCCGCCCGTTTGAGGCCGAAGGTCATCTGCCCCGCGGCCGGTCGCTTGGCGAGGTCGATGGCGACGATCGAGAAGCCGATCGCGGCGGCATCGGTGAGCATGTGGGCGGCGTCGGAGAGCAGCGCCAGCGAGTTGGCGACGATCCCGGTGACGACCTCGGCCGCCATGAAGGCGAGGATCAGGGCGAGGGCGAGCGTCAGCTTGCCGCGGTCGGCGTCGGCGGAGGCGCCGTGGCTGTGGCCGGCGTGGGAGTGGCTCATCGCCGACCTATCGTAAGAGCCGGGCTGGCCGTCAGAAGGCCGAGTGGAGCGCACCGCCGTCGATCGGGATCACCGCACCGGTGATGTAGGCGGCGCGCTCGGAGCAGAGGAAGGCGACGAGGTCGCCGTACTCCTCGGGGCGGCCGAGCCGCTGGGCGGGGACTCGCTCGCGCGCCGCGGCTTCGGCCGGCTCCAGCGAGCCGCTTGGATCTGCGAGCCGGTCGGTGGCGAAGGTGCCGGTTGCGACCGTGTTGACGGTGATCCCGTCGCCGGCGACATCGCGGGCGAGCGTCTTGAGGAAGCCGACCGCGGCCATGCGGTGAGAGTTGGAGAGGTTCAGCCCGGGGATCGGCTCGCGGGTGGAGGTGGAGCCGACGTTGACGATCCGCCCCCAGCCGCGCTCGCGCATGCCGGGCACGACGGCTCCGGCGAGGACGCGGGGGGCGAGGACGAGCGAGCGGTAGGCGCGCTCCCACTCGTCCAGCTCTTGGTCGAGCGTGCCGCCGAGCGGCGGGCCGCCGGCGTTGGCGATGAGGACATCGATGGGCCCGAGCGCCGCCTCGACCTCTCCCGGCAGCTCGGCAAGCCGCTCGGTGTCGGCGGCGTCGGCGACGAAGCCGGTGGCGTCGCTGCCGATCTCGGCGGCCGCCGCCTCGATGGCCTCCTGCGAGCGGCTGGCCAGCGCAACCGTGGCGCCTTCGCGCGCCAGCGCCGCGGCGATCGCCCTGCCGAGTCCACGGCTGGCCCCCATCACCAGGGCGACCCGTCCGCCGAGCCCTAAGTCCATGCCCGCCAACAATGCTCGAACGGCTTCACGCCGATAAAGTATCGACGCAGGGCGCCCGTAGCTCAGTGGTCAACGGACCCTTCACGGGGTCCAAAGAGCGTCGGTCTTTCAAGCCGAAGGTCGCGAGTTCGATTCTCGTCGGGCGCATGGGGAGTAGTGCCGGCAGATGCCGGTGGAGCCGAATGCTCGGCTGGCCACTGGAACTGCGTTCCGCGCGCCTCCTGGCGATTCCGAGGCGTTCCGGGGCGTCGCGGTCACATTTTGGTCGCATACCTCGGCGGGCTCGCTACTCCGGAAGCCTCTACCGCGAGGGAGCCGAGCCAGCTCTTAGCTGCCGCAAGTGTGGACGCTGCCCAGAAGAAGAAGGTCCGAGCCGAGTTGCGCCGTCTCCAATCCGCCTTCGAGAAGGCCCAGAGTCAGCGAGACAAGGCCAGCGCCGCACGCCGCGAGGGCTTCGAGCGAGCCCGGCAGGCGGGTCTCTCGACGCGCGACATAGCCGCGGAGACCGGCTTGCACCGCGTCGCATCGCCGAAATACCTCGACGGCAAAATAGCCACTGTCGGGGTTCCCCGAAGCGGCACGTCAAGTCTTGGGCCTCAATACCGGCGACCGGGTGTATGTCTTCGCTTCTCGTTCGGAGAGGCGCGCATGGCTTGTGCTCACGAATCGCGAGGGAGCGAGATCGCTCGTTTTCTCATGGACTCTCAGTAAGAGGCGGACGCCAGACGATCTGCACTAAGTACGAGGCGTCTGTTGCTTTGGGCTGCATCGGCGCCACAGCTAGCTCTACCAAGCCAACGCCTCTCGCCCTTTCAACCTTGAGGCACAGCCACAGCTGGCGGAGGTTCGTCCTCGTCATCGGCGTGCTTACTCGGGAGTAGATCAGGAAGATCGCGGGGGGACTCGTTTGCGCGCGGTGGCTGGTCGGGTGGCGACGTCTCCGCGGCCGTGTCGGGCTGCGAAGAGTGGACTTTGGGAGCCGGCGCCTGCCACGGTTTTAGGTCTTGGATCAACTCGCTGTAGAAGGAGATGACCTGCGAGCTGGTCTCTCGGACGAAGGAGCCCTCGGCTCGGCCACGTTTCTTCCCCATCGCTTCGCAGCGAGTTAAGACAAAGGCTCGCGGCGGCCGCTTTGGATCCTGCTCGTACTCGAGCGCCTTGGGGTTCTCGCGCATTTGATCCAGGGTGGCCGTGGTCGTGGATCGTGCGTTGGGGAAGGCTGCTTCTAGGCGCAGATCGCCCGGCGCCTCCTTGAGCTGCCTCGTCAGCCACCCAAAGCGCCCCCGCGCGCTTCCGTCTTTCGGAGCTTCGATCGAGACGCTCGTCAACGTTTGCTGTGAGCGGAGATCAGCCCGAACCGTGAGCGGCCCGATCGCGTCCGGAATACGGAGGGTCGTTGAAAGCTCGCTGGCTTCGACGAGAACCTTGACGATTTCATCGATGCGCTCGGGGGTGGTCTGTCTGCGTGGTCGCTGGGGCTGGACATTCGCTCCCAACTCTTGAGAGAGGCTCAGAGCTAGGGCGGAGGCAAACTGATCCCATCTCTCGGCGACACCGCGCGCGCCTGAGTCACTGAGCCGCAGCGTTCCATCGCGACCAGCTGCGCGAACAGCCACCCAATCCTCTCCCATGTCCTCGAAGCCGAGAGCGCCGGACGCCTCGCTACTGAGGTAGTAGATCAGCTCGCGCAGCACCCACTCTTGGTCCGGGTCGGAGATTCCCCTGTAGCGCTGCTGTACGACCGCCTCGGTCAGTACGCGCCACCAAGAGTAGTGGAAAAGGTTGGTGCTGCGCAGCTTACGTTTGTCGATGGAGACGGGCGACTCAGAGGAGGACGCGGTGATCTGTGGCGAGATAGTCAGTACTGCGTCGAAGCCTTCGTCCCTCGCTATGTCCAGATAGCCGGATACCTGCTCCTCCGTGAGGCGATCCGTTCCCGTCTTGACCTCGACTAGGCAGGTCCACGTCGTCTTCCCCCTTTGGCACACGATCGCGCCATCGGGGACCACGGTCTTGCCGTCTCCATTTTTGAACCGAACCTCAGCGAAGGTCTCGATGACGGGCGACCTTGGAGCGCCGAGCTCCTTCAGCAAGGCGTGGCCGAACTCCGGGACGCCGTGCATTACGGCCAAAAGGCAGGAGGTCGCCCGCTTCTCCCTCTCCTTGTCGTTCCGACTGCCGAAGGTCGGTATCAGTCTGGCGTGACGCCAACCGCCGCTTGACATCCCTTTCGTCCCTCCTCCCCGTTCGCCTTTGCCGAATCAGAGGAATCTATACCGCGCAAGTACCTAATTGGGCCGAGCGAAGGGATAGCGCCCTCACTGGGCGCGCTCGATTTGTTAGTCGGGTCGTCGTTGATCGGCGGCGGATCGGAGCCCTCAGCCAATCTTCTCTGCCAGCTCGACGATGATCCCCTCGGGGCCGCGGACGTAGCAGAG
>JASLJO010000147.1 GCA_030152505.1 Solirubrobacterales bacterium
TTCTACATGGCGGGACGCAGCCGGTTCGGCAAGACCGAGACCGCGATCGGCCAGTTCCTGCACCTGGCACGAGCGGGCCATGGCTGTCTGTTCCTCGACCCCCATCTCGACGCGCTCGAACGGATCAAGAACTACCTGACCGACGAGGGCCTGCGCGATCGCGTGGTCGAAGTCAACCTCGCCGATTCCACTCGGCAGCCCGCCTGGAACCTGTTTGCGGTCGCCGGCCGCTCTCCGAGGCGCGCCGCCGGTCAGGTCGACGCCGTGGTCGACGCCTTTGCCTCGGCGCTTCGGTGGGATGAGGTCAACGCCCGCGCGCTCAACCTCACGACCCAGGCGGCGCAGGCGCTGGTCGACCTCGCCCGCAAGCTCCCGGCTGAGCTGGCGCCGACGATCTTCGAGATCCCCATCCTTTTGAGCGACGAGGACTGGCGCGCGGCGGTGCTGCCACACGTGTCGGCCCCGGTGCGCCAGTTCTTCGAGGAACGCTTCCCGCGCCTGCCGCCTGAGGCAATCACGCCGGTCACGAACCTGATCGACCGGCTGCGGGCGGCTCCGGCCAGCGCGGCGCTGCTCGGCAATCCGCTCGCCACCTATGACATCCGAACCGCGATGGACCGGGGTCAGATCCTCCTCGTCTGCCCCGGATCTGGCGCGGGGCGCGACCGGCTGATCGCCAACCTCGTCGTCTTCGACGCCCTGCACGGCGCCAAGTCCAGGGCCGACGTGCCGCCCGAGCGGCGCCGCGAGTTCTACGTCTGGCTAGACGAGGTCCAGATATATGACGGTGCATCCTCCGGTACGCTGGCCGCGCTGTTGGAGCAGGTCGCGAAGTTCGGGGTGCGGGCGCTGCTGCTGAACCAGAACCCCGAGCGCCTGAGTGCCGCCACCCGCGATGCGGTCACCACCAACCGCTCGCATCTGGTGACGATGGCGCTGAACTCTAAAGGCGCTGGGCTGCTCGCACGCGAGCTCGGGGGCGAGGTAACGCCTGAGACTGTCGGCCGGCTCCCCCGCTTCCACAGCCTTGCTTCCGTCACGCTCGGCGGCGAGATCAGCCACCCGTTCCGGCTGGCGGGGGTACCGATCGAGGATCTCTTCCCAGACGAGCACCACCCCGAGCGCCGCACGCTGCTCGACGCTGCAATCGACCGCAATATCGGGCGCGTCCCGATCGTGGAGACCCTCGACCGGCTCGACCGCCATCCGCAGGCGATTCTCAATCGCCTCGCGGGCAAGCGCGGTCAGCCTGGCGGATCTGCCGGGGGGCGGCAGGATCTCGACAGCGGGAGTAGGGAGTGACCGACGCCACCCGAACACCGGCTGAGGCTGGCAGGGTCGCGGCGAGGATGCTGGAGAGCCTGGGGCAGCACCGGCTCCTCCTGACCCGCCAAATCCACGAGCTCCACGCAGCGGGCGCCTCGCGGCAATGGAGCCACCGCAAGCTCGATCGCCTGCGCACGGCGGGGCTCGTGGCGGGCACCAGGGCGCCGGCCGGCAAGCTGCTCTGGCACCTGACCGAGCGCGGCGCCGTGGCGTTGAATGCCGCCTCAGATCGCGCCGGCTGCAGGGCGCTCGCGCCCGAGCAGGCCGCTGGCCCGCTTCGCGAGCACACGCTCGCGGTCAACGACGTCGGCATCGCTTTCGTGCGGGCCGCACGCGAGCGCGGTGACGAATGCGGTCCGTTTGACTGGCGTCACGAGGTGGCCCACTCGCTGGGACCGCCGCCGGGGCGCCGGACGCCCGAGCAGCTGATTTCCGACGCCGTTCTCACCTACCAGCTGTTTGAGCCCGACGGCCCGACCAGCATCCTCTATCGCTTCATCGAGCTCGACCGCGCGAACCGCTCGACCGCTGATCTGACGCGACGGCTAGGGCGCTACGCGCGCCTGTACCGGCGCAGGGTCCCGGCCGAGGGCAAGGCGGGCGGATCGGTGGCGCTTTGGTCGCGGCTGTATCCGGTCTTCCCGACCGTGCTGCTCGTTCTCGCGGGGCGGCCCCGGGATCGGCTAGAGGAGCGCCGCCGGACGGTGCTCGCGCTGTGCCGCCAGGACCCCGACCTCGCCGAGACGCCGGAGGCCGAGGTCTCGATCTGCCTACTGGATGACCTCATCGAGCGCGGGCCCTTCGCCCCGATCTGCCGCACGCTCGCGGATCCCGGCAAGGTGGTCGATTGGCTGGGGGAGGAGGTGCGCTGATGGCCGGGGCGCGAGCTGCCAGCGACCGTCCCCCGTCGGTCGGGGTGCCGCTCCTGCGAGCCGACGAGCGCTTCGTGGAGGCACTGGCCGCCCTCGTCGCCGAGCAGGTCGTCGATCGCCTGCACGAGGAGGCCAGCGAGGGCCTGGGCTATCTGAACCCCGAGGCCGCCGGCCGCTACATCTGCGTCTCGCGCAGGCGCGTCCACGAACTGACCAGTGCCGGCCTGTTGACGCCGGACGGCTACGACGGACGCACGCCGCTCTATCGGCGTCGGACGCTTGACGCCTACGTGATGAAGGCGGGGGAGAGGTCGTGACCCTACTTCGCCGAATAGCCAATGAGCATTGGGGTTGCGAGGCTCGGCGAGAGACTGACGGACGGCATCATCCTGTTAACGTTTTGTCCGTCAATGTAAATGGGGCGGCGCCGCTGGAACGGCCCGCCCCCGGCTCAAGAGGAGTTCGCTCATGAGCGTTTCTCAGGATACGTCGGCCCCTGCGGCCGGTCCAGGCTGCGGCGACAAGCGGCGGCTCAAGAGGACGAAGACGCCCGGCGTCTACAGACGGGTCGACGGCAATGGCAAGACCCTTGGCTACGTTGCCGTAATCGAAGTGGCCGGCAAGCAGCGCAAGCGGAGCGCCCGCACCTATTCGGCGGCGTGCCGGATCAAGCGGGAGAGCGAGACCGACCGCGATCGCGGCGAGCTGCAAGAGCCGACCACCATCACCTTCCTCCGCTTCCTCGATGAATGGGTCGAGCGCTACCACGGCCAGGGGCGTCGCGGCTTCCGCGAAAACACCCGGGACGAATACCGACGCCTGATCGGCAAGTACGCGCATCCCTTTTTCTCAGCCAAGTTGAAACTGGTCGACGTGACCGCCTATCGGCTTGCCCGCTGGGTGGACTGGCTGGCCGACGAGGACGAGCAGGGGAAGCGTCTCAGCGATTCCACCATCGACAACACCACTATGCCGGTGCGGGCAGCGATGGCGACGGCTCACCGCGAGGGCCTGGTCCGACACAACTCCGCCCAGGGACTGATGCTCCCCCATCGCGAGGAAATCACGGAGGACGAGGAGGGGGAGGAGGTCAAGGTGTTTCGCCGCGAGCAGCTTGCGGCGGTTCTGGCGATGGCGCCCGATCGCCTCAGCTATGAGTTGCTGTTCGAGGTTCTGGCGGCGACCGGTCTGCGGATCAGCGAGGCGATCGCGCTCCAGCGGCTCCACCTACAGCTTGACGTTTCGCAGCCCGAGGTCTGCGTCCGTCGCGGGATAGTCAAAGGTCGGATCGAGCCTCCGAAGTCCAAGTACGGCAAGCGCGAGGTCCGGCTACCCCCAGCCCTCGTCTATCGACTGCGCGCCCACCTCGCCGCGCAAGGGAATCAAGACTCCACTGCCCTCCTTTTTCCGAACACGAGCGGCGACCCGCTGAACCCAGGAAACGTTCGCCGCCGAATCCTCAAGCCGTTGGTCGAGGAGGTGGACGCTTCCTGGGCGGGCTTCCATACGTTCCGCCACACCTTCGCCTCGCTCCACCTGAGCAGTGGAACCAACCTCCTCCAGCTCAGCCGTGCGCTCGGCCACCACTCGGCTGCATTCACGCTTTCCCGCTACACCCATCTGCTGCCCGGCGACGAGGCGCCGGCGCTCGACCTCTCCCCGACGCCGACGATGCCCAACGACTCTGATCTGCTTGCGGAGGCTGTGGCATGATCGCCCCCCGAGATTCGGCTGCCTGTCGCCGACTCACGCGACCATGAGGCCTGAGCGTTCCCTTGCCCTCATCGTACCCAGCCAGGTCCTGGCGCTACCCTCAACGTTGTGGCAAATCGTGCTCCCGACGGACAGCTCGAGGATTGGGGGGATCTGGGAGAGTTGGGACGGGGGAACCTGTTGGTCGGCAACGGGATGTCGATCAACGTTTCCCCCTACTTCGCCTACGACTCGCTCTACGGGGAGGCCTGCAAGGACTTTGACGGCGGCCTAGACGGCGAGGACATCGCGATCTTCGAGGAGTTCGATACGACCAACTTCGAGGTCGTGCTGGCGAAACTGCGAGACAGCATCTCTCTCGCCGACGTTCTCGGGCGCAGCGGAAAGCCCTACCTGAAACGGTTCCGCAGCGTCCAGGCCGCTCTTGGGGCCGCGGTGCGACGCGTCCACCTCGAATGGACCGAGGTTCCGTCCCATACGTTGACGGCAATCAAGGAGGAGCTACGCTGTTATGACGCGATTTTCAGTACGAGCTACGACCTGCTGACCTACTGGTCAATCGGGCATGACAGTGACTACGAGGATTTCTGCGACTGCTTTTGGGCCAACGGCCGCAACGAGTTCGATCCCGACGACTGCGAGCTTTTCCCGGAGGTGCAGCCGATCTACTACATGCACGGCGCCCTGCACCTGATCGTCGAGGGATCGGGCGTCACCAGGAAGTTGACGAAGACCGGGCAGACGCTGCTGGACCAGTTTGGCAAGCCGATCGCCGACGATCCGGAGGCGCGGCCGCTGCTGATTACGGAGGCCTCTGCCCGCGACAAGCTCAGGGCTATCGAGGGCAATGACTACCTCGCATTCGCCTACGAGCAGCTACAGGATACGACCGGGCCCCTCGTGGTCTTCGGCCACGCCCTCGGCGACCAAGACCGGCACCTGATCGACGCTATCAATGCCAATCCCGAGCGGCCGGTGGCAATCTCCATGCGGAAGAAATCGAAGGCGAAGCTACGTGAACAGCAATCGGCCATTTACGGCAAGCTTCGGGCGAGCCCAGACGACATCTACTTCTTCAATGCTGCTACCCACCCCCTCGGCTCATCCGAGCTCACCGTCGAATCGAAGCGCACTCGGTTCCTCGGTCGGCGGTATCCGACGGCGGATAAGAGCCGAGTTTGACCCCGGCGGCGATTGCGAGGCCGGAGCAGCTCTGGGGCAAGAAATGGGGCAAGGAGCCCCACAGATTCCAGCCGATTCCAGCCGATCCCGATCTCTGGAAAACCGCTTGAAACCGGGCTCCACGTAGCCCAGCCGATCTGCGGGCTCGGTCTACGAAACCGAAGGTCACAGGTTCGAATCCTGTCGGGCGCGTTCCTTCTCGTTCCGGGCGAGGCCGCGTACTTCCTAGTGCAGAGCCGTTTGTGCGTCTTCGGCCTGAATCTGCGTTCCCTGGGCTTCCACGCGATTCCGGGGCGTTCCGCGAGGCCGTGGTCTCATCCTGGTCTCATTTCTGAGACGAGTTTTCGAACTTGAGCGAGAGATTGGCGAGATCGGCAATCGAGACGTCAAGGGCCGCCGCGATTCCTTTGACGGTCTCCCAGGTGGGATTGGCAGCGCCGCGCTCGATCAGGGAGAGCGTGTTGGCGCTCAGCCCCGCCTTGGGCGCGAAGTTCCGCAGGCTGATTTCCCGCTCGCTGCGAAGCTCCCGGATCGCTTTGCCCAGGGCCGGCTGCGGATATGGCGTTTGGCGCGTCACGACATGTCTGTACAGTTGCTAGGCTTCAGATCACAAACATAAGTGGGGCCGCGCGAGTGGAGTCGCCGGCCCCGTGGCGACGGGTCAAGCGGAACTCGCCCCGTCGCAGCGGGAACGGTAACGACCTACCGGCTCCAAGAAGCGGCGACCCGACGTGCTTGCACACGACGGGCCGCCTGACCACAAGGAGAGTGACCTCCCCATGGCTGATTCCAACCCTACGGATTGCGCCGAGCGCAGTCCCTTCATGCCCGCCGACCAAGACGCTCAGGCCGAGCAGGCCGTCCTGGCCTTCCTGCTGGACCAGCACCCCGCACAACTGACGATCCCCGAGGTCTCACGAGCGCTGAACGCCGTCCCCGACAGCTTCAGCACCTTCGACGCCGTCGAGCGCGCCATCCGCGAACTGGACGGCGCTGGCCTTCTGCATTGCCATGGCGGCTTCACCGTGCCGACCCGAGCGGCGCTCTATTTCGCGCGGCTGTGGGCGATCTGATGGGCGCTGACTCCGAGGTCGCCCGACGATTCGGCAAGAACCTACGAAGGGCCCGCAAGCGGGCCGACCTCTCCCAAGAAGAGGTCGGCTTCCGCTCCTCGCTTCACCGCACGGAGGTCGGCCTCTTGGAGCGCGGAGCGAGAGTGCCGAGGATCGACACGCTGGTCAAGGTCGCCGCCGCCGTCGGCGTGCGGATCGACTGCCCGCTGCTGGAGGGCATCACCTGGAACCCTGGCACCGTCAGCACCCGCCCTGGGACGTTCAGCGTCCCTGGGCGGGCGGGGTCATGTGGGGGCGATGTGTCCGACGGGGCGGGGCGGGGGTGAGCGGACCAGATTGGTCTCATCCACCTCAAGGCCAAAGACAGATCCAGAATGAGACCAAGACCCCAGCCAAGCTCCTGCGAGCAACAGATTCAGGTGTTCTCGGAATCGGTCCAAGACTCGCAGTAGCTCCAGCCAGACAGTTACTCCGGCCCCACCCAACCACCAACCCCGAACACCCGACACACTACGAACCCTCCGGTTCTACGCCTGAGCCGCGCCTTCTTGATCCGCAAGGTCAGCAAGTAGATCGCGGCTGGTTTTCTCTGGGCGGCCGGCGGCCGATTGTGGCACGGCTGCGCCGTGCTGACGGCCGCTCGTATGGCCGCCCAGAGGGGCCTGACCTTCGGTCTTTCGGGACCCTCTCAACGGATATTTCTGCGAACTCGGTGATGCATTTCACCGATTTCATGGACAAAGGGGGCATGGGGGAGAACTCTGCCCAGACCGAGACCTTCTTCACCGAGCGCACGCTCGCGGCCTACCTCGCCGTCTCTGACCGAACGATCCGCAACTGGATCAGGCGCGGCGAACTCCCCAGCTACAAGCTCGGGGCCGCAAGACGTATCGATCCCACCGACGTCGATGTCTTCCTCGAAAGCCGGAGGGAGGAGGCCGCGTGAGACGCCGCGAGTCCCCGATCAAACGCCGCAACCCATCGGGCGAGGTCGTCTGGGTTGCTCGCTACACCGGCAGGGACGGCAAGCGCCGAGTCGCCAAGCCCCACTGGAACGGTGGCAAGGGCACGTTCGACAGAAAGCACGAAGCCCAGCGGGCAATAGACAATGCGTACGGGATCTCAGACCGCCCTGACACCCTGGGCGGCTACTTCGCCACCTGGACCGACCGGCATCCAAGATCGGAACGCACCAACGCGACGAACGAGCACCGGATCAGCCGCGTCCTTGACATCGAGGTTGAGGGCCTCCCGTTCAAGGACTGGCCCATGCGCGAGCTGCGGCGCCGCCACGCCCTCGCCCTGGTCGACCACATGCTGAGAATCCAGGGCCGAGCGACCACCGGAGCCGTCGGCATTCTCCGTTCGCTCTCGGCGATGGCCGAGGACGCGATCACCGACGAAGTGACCGATCTCAATCCGTTCAAGGGAGTCCGCGTCCGCGCCGGCGATCCCAGAGCCAAGAAGAAGCACCGTCCGATCCGCATCTTCAGTTTCGAGGAAATGCACCGCTTCGCCAAAGCGGCCGGTCGCTACGAGGCGATGGTCCGCGTATTCACGGACACTGGCATGAGGTTGGGGGAGGTCCTGCCGCTCAGGCGCGAGGACTTCGACGGCGAGACCCTGAAGGTCCGCCGCACCGCCCACGAGGGCATGGTCCTAGAGGGCACCAAGACCGATCACGACGAGCAGGGCGCTGGCCGCACCGTCCCCTGCCCGGCAACCCTCGCCTGGATGATCGAAGCGCAGGTTCAGGTCAACGGCGAAGACTGCGACCTCCTCTTCCCAACGCCGACCGGCCGCATGTGGCGAGAGCGCAACTTCTACCGCGACATCTGGAAGCCATCTCAGGAAGCCTCCGGCCTAGACATCCGCCCCCACGAGTGCCGCCACTCCTACGTCACCCACCTCCGTGTCGCAGGCGTCAACGACGCCGACCTAGCCGAGATCGCTGGCCATCGCGTCGAGACGATGCTCGCGCGTTACACCCATGCGGTCCAGAAAAGTTTCTCAAAGGTTCGCAAAGCAATTGGCTGAAGCCGCACTCAACCGCTACAGGTATCAGTCGGGGTAGTCTTTGCGACGCCATGGCTAAGCCGAAGTTGCAACAGGTATTCGGAATTGCGACGCAGGTCAATTCCGCGTCATACGTAAACCGGGGAGGGCTAGACGAGAAACTGGCCTACTACCTGAGTACGGAGCGCCACATCGCCATCCATGGCGATTCAAAGCAAGGCAAGTCTTGGCTTCGCTCGAATCGCTTGCAGGCAGACGCGACCTTGGTCGTCCAGTGCCAGCCGGAAAGTACGCCGGAGTCAGTCCTCCGGGAGGCACTTGGGCAACTCGACGTGCACGTCGAGTTGAAGCGGACCGGCACGACTCAGATCGAAGGACAGCTCGATCTCGCCGCCTCCGGTCAGCTAGGAAACGTGCTGGTGGGAAAGGTCCAAGCGGAGGCTCAAGCGGCTGGCGCTGCATCAAAGGAGCAAGCGGTAGACCAAGAGCCTGTCGGTACCACGATGGCCGACCTTTCGTGGGTTGCACGGATCCTTTGCGCGTCCGAGAAGCGGCTAGTCCTTGAGGATTTTCATTATGTCTCCGAGGAAAATCGCAAGGCCTTTGCCTTCATTCTCAAGGCACTCGGGGACTACGGTGTATATGTGATCTTGGTGGGCATCTGGCCGGAGGATCATCTCCTGACGTACTACAACGGCAATCTTGATGGGCGAGTGGAGGATCTCCGTCTCGTGTGGGCTGACGAGGATCTGGCGGCCGTCCTGGATAAAGGTGGTGATGCGTTGAACATCGCCATGACAGATGGCCTTGTCTCTGCTCTGGTTGGCGATGCATTCGGCAATGTTGGGCTGATTCAGCGATTGGCCGAGCAGGTCTGCATCAACGCTGGAGTCCTAGAACGGCAGGACGACAGGAAGACGATTGATGTTGGCTCAGAGTTGGACGCTGCACGGGTGGCCGTCTCAGAACGAATGACGGCCCGATACGACGCCTTTGCAGACGATTTCGTTCGCGGGATGAAGCGTATGAAGCAAGGCCTCGCTGTCTACAAGCATCTACTGCGCGCCTTCACTGCCAGCAAGACTGAGGATCTCATTGAGGGCATCGACTCATCCGATTTGCTGGAGCGGATTCAGGGAAGCCATCCCGATCCACCCATTCGTGGGAGCGACCTGACTCAGGCGCTGGATCGCGTCGATCGCCTCCAGGCGAAGATTGGAGTGCAGCCGCCGGTCCTGACGTACAACAACGACAGGCGGCGCCTATTCCTCGCGGATCGATCCTTCCTGTTCTATCGCCAGCATGGCGATCCGACGTGGCCATGGGAGAAAGACGAGACCTTTATGAGTCTTATCGAGGCGGCTCCGGATGATGGCCAGCTAGATCTAAGCGATATTGAACTCGCCGATGTAGACAGTTCGTCAGAGCCAGCAGCCTGAGTCGCATAAACGACGCTCTATCACTACGGACTGAGCACACGCTTCGCGCAGACTGTTCCGCTACGACGTTTCGTCTTCGAGGGCTCGATGAGCGGAAATCAGAGCCTCGCCAGCT
>JASLJO010000153.1 GCA_030152505.1 Solirubrobacterales bacterium
CGGCGGCTGGTTCCACAGCGGCGACATGGCCCGCGTCGACGAGGACGGCTACTTCTACATCGTCGACCGCAAGAAGGACCTGATCATCCGCGGCGGCTACAACGTCTACCCGCGCGAGGTCGAGGAGGTCCTCTACGAGCATCCGAAGATCCGCGAAGCCGCGGTCGTCGGCGTACCCCACGACGAGTGGGGCGAGGAGATCGGCGCCGCGGTCGTCCTCCACGAGGGTGAGGAGCTCGCTCCCGAGGAGGTCAGCGCCTACGTCAAGGACCGGATCGCCGCTTACAAGTACCCGCGCCTCGTCTGGTTCATCGACGAGCTCCCCAAAGGCCCCACCGGCAAGATCCTCAAGCGCGAGATCGAGACGCCTGCGGCTGTGTGACCGACGTCAAGTAAGGCAAACTGGCTGGCTGGCCAGGATCGCGGTAGGCTGATTCACTCAGCCTGGCGCATCCGCGCCCGAACCTTGAGGAGAAGAGATGAGCGTCGCGTCCCAGAGCCTGATGGACAACATCACCTACGAGGATCTCTACAAGCGCTGGGAGCAGGGGAACTGGAGCGCGTATGACCTCGATTTCTCCGAGGATCGCGCCGGTTGGGAGGCACTGAGCGACATCCAGCGCCGCTCGGCGATGTGGATCTACTCGATGTTCTACTACGGCGAGGACCGGGTGGCCGACACGCTCGCTCCGTACATCAACGCCGCGCCGACCGAGGAGCAGTCCTACTTCCTCGCCACCCAACAGGTCGACGAGGTCCGCCATTCGATCTTCTTTCATCGCTTCTTCAAGGAGGTGATCGGGGTCGGCGGCGACTCGATCCAGCAGACCCTCTCCTCGACGATGCCGCAACTCAACTGGGGCTACCGCGGTATCTTCGACCGGCTCGACCTGATGGCCGAGGAACTGCGCAAGGACCGCTCGCTGCCCAAGTACGCGCAGGCGATCACCCTCTACCACCTGATCGTCGAGGGCAGCCTCGCCCAGCCCGGGCAGCACTTCATCGAGGACTTCTTCTCCTCCGAAGAGACGATGCCGGGCTTCAGCGCGGGCATGGCCAACGTCTCCAAAGACGAGCAGCGCCACATCGGCTTCGGCGTCAAGGTCCTCTCCGAACTGCTCGGCGAAGGGCACCCGGGTTGGGAGGAGAACCGGGCTGCGGTCACCGAGCTTCTACGCGAAACGCTGCCCTACGGGCCGGCGGTGTTCTACCCGCCGGGGATGGACCGCGAATACACCGAGTGCTACGGCTTCTCACTCGAGGACATCTTCTCCTTCGGGCTGAAGCTGATCCGCCAGCGCTGGCGCACGATCGGCTACCCGACCGAGGAGATGCCGCCCGGCGTCTTCCCCTTCGATCCCGAGGCCTCCGAGGAGGAGGTCGCGGCGCGCCAGGTGAAGCTGATGGAAGCCGGCGTGCTCGGCCCGCCCGACGGCCCATCGCCCGACACCTCAACGGAGACCCAGCGCCTCTACTTCGACGTCGTCAAGCGCGCCGCCAACACGAAGGCCGCCAACGGCACGCCGCTGGTCTACCAGTGGCGCTTCAGCGACGCCGATCCCTGGCATCTGACGATCGACAACGGCTCCACCAGGGCCGAGCCGGGCGAGGCGCCCAACCCGACCGTGACCCTGGAGGCGGCCTGGGCGGACTTCGTCGCCATGGGCAAGCCCGAAGCGAGTCCGCTGAAGATGATCGTTAGCCGGCGGATTCGCCCCCGCGGCAAGCTGCGCGAGATCGCGCGCATGCGCAAAGTCTTCGGCTAGGCGAGCTAGGAGATCGGCGGCCGACGGACTGCCCAGGGGCGCTCGGACTCCATCTGGGCAGCTAGTGAGAGGAGGGTCGCCTCGTCGCCGGGGCGACCGACGATCTGGACCGCCAGGGGCATGCCATCGGCGGCGAAGCCGGCCGGCACCGACATCGCCGGGTTGCCAAGGTGGTTCCAGGGGACGCAGAAGGGATAGAAGCGACTCATGCCAAGGACGGTGCGCAGCGCACCGCATCCCTCCCAGCGACGAACCGGTAGCGCCGTTCCCCCCATCACCGGCGTCATCAACACGTCGTGGCTGTCGAAGATCGCGTTAACGCGGGCGGCGTCGGCGGCCTCTGCCCTCTTTGCCTGGGCATAGAGGGCCTCCGGAATCAGGTTGCCGAGGCGGGCGAAGCCGCGAGTGCGGCGTTCGAGTCGCTCCGGATACGGGACGCGGGCGGCGTCTTCGGCAATGCCGCGCAGGTAACGAGGGGTGATGTTGTTGCCGATCCCTCCCCAGGCTGGATCGCGCTGCTCGACCTCGTGGCCGAGCGAGCACAGCAGCTCGGCAGTGTCGGCGACGGCGCCCCTGGCGACCTCGTTGACGGTCGGCGGCGCGGCGGCGCGGGGCGGCGCCGTCGACCAGGCGACGCGCAACCTGCCCGGCGGGGCGCCGGCAGCCTCAGTGAAGCTGCGCTCTGGCGCAGGGGGCGCGCCCGGCTCCCGCGAACCGCCGCTGACGACGTCGAGCCAGAGAGCCGAGTCGCGGACGTTGCGGCTGACGCAGTTGTAGGCAGAGAGGCCGTTCCAGTGCTCGAGGTCGGGCGCAAGGGAAACGCGACCGCGTTGCGGTTTGAGTCCGAACAGTCCACAGCAGGCGGCCGGGATGCGGATCGAGCCGGCGCCGTCGGTGGCGAGCGCGATCGGCGCCAGTCCGGCCGCCACCGCGGCCGCGCTGCCCCCACTCGACCCGCCCGGCGTACGCTGCGGGTCCCACGGGTTGCGGGTCACTCCCCAGGTCGCCGTCTCGGTGAAGCCGCATATCGCCAGCTCCGGCAGCGTGGTCTTGCCGATCAGAATCGCCCCGGCCTCGCGCAGACGGGCCACGATCGCGCTGTCCGCCTTGACCGGCTCGACGAAGCCGTCGGTGCCGTAGGTGGTCACGTCCCCCGCCACGTCGACGCAGTCCTTGATCGCCACCGGCACGCCCAACAGCGGCCGCTCCTCACCCGCCCTCAGACGGGCCTCCGCCTGGTCTGCTTCGAGCAACGCTTTCTCGGCGAAGACCACATGGAACGAGTTCAGCTGCGGATCGAGCCGCGCGATCCGGCCGAGGCAGAGCTGCACCAGCTCACGCGGCGAAACCTCCCCCGCCCGCACCATCTCCGCCTGCCGCACCGCTCCCGCGAATGCCAGCTCATCGGTCACAGCGCAAGGGTATTAGGGCCTGTCCCGGTAGGGCTGGAACGTCTTGTACTTTTTCGTCGACTGCATAGAGCGATTGCTGACCCCACAGCTCGAAAAAGTTAAGTGGAAGCCCTACCGGGACGGGCCCTCAAGCCTCGGCGGGCTCGGGCTCGTGGACGCCGGTGTCGAAAGCGAAGTCGGGAAGCAGCCGATCGAGCCAGGAGGGCATCCACCAGTTCCAGTCGCCGAGCAGCTTCATCGCCGCTGGCACCAGGATCAACCGCACCAGCGTCGCGTCGAGGGCGATCGCCACCGCGCAGCCAAGGCCCAGCTCCTTGATCGAGGGGACGCCGGTGAGGACGAATACGGAGAAGACGCAGGTCATGATCAGCGCCGCTGAGGAGATCGTGCGGGCGCTGGTCGAGAGGCCTTCGGTGACCGCGCGCTCGTTGTCGCCGTGCTCCATGTAGTGCTCGCGGATGCGCGACATGAGGAAGACCTCGTAGTCCATCGAGAGGCCGAAGACGACGGCGAAGATCAGCGGCACGTTGATCGTGTCGAGCGCGCCCTGGCTTTCGAAGCCGAGCAGGCTGTCGAACCAGCCCCACTGGAAGATCGCGACGAGGACGCCGAAGGCCGCGCCGATCGAGAGCAGGTTCATCAGCACCGCCTTCAGCGGCAGGAGCAATGAGCGCAGCATCGCCATCAGGACGAGGAAGCTGAGCGCAAGGACGAAGAGGACGATCTTCCACATCGAGCCGCTGATCAGCACGCGCACGTCGTGGCCGCGTGCGGTTTCACCGCCGACGTCGACCGTGGCGACCCGCCCCAGCCTGGTTGACGGCACGATCGGGTCGCGCAGCCGTTCGACCAGGGCGATCGCCGCGTCGGACTCGCTCGGCGCGCTCGGCGTCGCCTGGATCAGAGCACTGTCCCCGGCGAAGGACGGTGGGGCGACCGAGGCGACTCCCGGCGTCGCTTCGAGCCGACGCACGAAGGAGGCCGTTGCGGCTCGCTCTTCCCGGGTCCCGGCGTGGCTGTCGAAGGAGGCGATTACCTGCACCGGATCGGTGCCGCCGCCGAGCTGCTTCGAGGCCAGTTCGTTGCCGACGCGGACATCGCTGTCCTTGGGGAACTGGCTCAGCGCCTGCGTGCCGGTGGTCAGCGAGAGGACCGGGATGGCCAGGAAGAGGAGGACGCCGCTGACCCCGATCACCGCCGTCCAGGGTCGGGCCATGATGTTCGAGGTCCACCTCGCCCAGAAGGCCGACTCAGTGCCGGCCGACCGCTCGGGCCGCCGAAAGACACGCCGCCTGAAGAAGCGCAGGACACGGGCCACAACTCCACCCGGCAGGACCCGGTCGCCGAGCATGGCGATCAGAGCCGGCAATAGGGTCGTTGCAGCAAGGATCGAGATGGCGACGACGGTCATCGCGCCGAGGGCCATCGAACGCAGCGCCTGGTTGTCGACCATCCACAGCCCGGCCAGGGAGACGATGACCGCAAGGCCAGAGAAGGTCACCGCGAGCCCCGAGGTCGAGAGTGCCTCGGCGCGGGCGTCGTCGCAACCGCGGCCGGCGGCGCGCTCCTCGCGGTAGCGGGCGAGGATGAACAGCGAATAGTCGATCGCCACGCCGATGCCGATCATCGATGCCATGTTGGTGACGAACACCGAGGTGTTCATCTGCAGGGAGATGAAGTAGATCAGCGCGCCGGTGACGATCACGCTGACGAAGCCCAGCGTCAGCGGCAGCGCGGCGGCGGCGAGCGAGCCGAAGACGACGAGCAGGATGATCGCCACGATCGGGAAGCCGCCCGCCTCGGCCTCGGAGAGGTCCTTCTTGGAGAGCTCCTGCATCCCCGCCCAGATCGTCGGCTGGCCGGCCATATAGGTGAGGACGCCGCCCCGCGTCGTGCCGGGATCGAGGTCTTCGCGCAGGGTCGCAGCCGAGTCGATCAGCTCATCGCCGGAGAGGTTGCTGCGCAGCGGCAGCATCGCCACGCCCCCGTCGTGCAGCTGCGTGACCGCGCGCCTTGCCACGGCGGGCGGCAGGGTGACGTCGTCGACCCCGGCGACGGCGCGACGCACCCGGGTGACCGCCGCCCCCTCCGCGGCCACACCCACGCCGGGGCTCGCCTTCAAGAGGACCGCGATCCCGTCCGACTCGCCACCGAATTCGCTCTGCAGCGATTCGCTGACCGCCTTCGACTGGCTGCCCGGGACGTCGAAGCCGCCGCCGGTGAGATGTTCGGTCTGACGCGCGGCGAAG
>JASLJO010000202.1 GCA_030152505.1 Solirubrobacterales bacterium
CCCTCTGCTGGGGCTCCGCGCCGCGAACGCGGCGAAGGGGCTGGCCGTCGGCTGCTACGCGAGTTCCCATCAGAGGGGTCCCCGTCGGCCCCCCACCTCTGGCGAGACGCCCGATCGGCGATGTCCGCGACCTCCCGCCCGTAGTATTTGGGGTGCGGGACGAAGTTCTGGAGAATGATCTCCTGCAGGTGGCCGTACTCGCGGTGAAGATCGGCTAGAGCTTCCAAGGACTGGACCTGCTCGTCTTGGGTCTCACCGATACCTACGAGAATTCCGGTCGTAAACGGAATCCTCAGCGCACCCGCCGCCTCGATCGTCGCCAAGCGCTGTGCTGGGTGCTTGGTCGGGGAACCCGCGTGGACTGTGTCCATCAGGCGCTCGGCGCTGGACTCCAGCATCAGCCCTTGAGACGCCGTGACCTCACGGAGGCGCGCCAGGTCTTCAGAGCTGAGCACGCCGATGTTCGTGTGGGGCAGGATGCCCCGCTCGAGCGCGCGCTCGCAGGCCCAGACGACGTAGGACGTGAAGTCGTCGTGGCCCCACTCGGCCAGCTTGGCGGCGACGACCGGGTTTATCTCAGGGCGCTCGCCGGTGAGAACCAAGAGCTCCTTGGCATTACGGCGCTGTGCCTCGTCCAGGCGCTCTTCGACCTCGTCTGGCGTGTAGAGGTGAGCCCGATGCGTGGCGAAAGCGCAGTACTTGCAGTAGCACTGGCAGGTGCGGGAGAGGGAGAGCGTGTAGTTCCGCGAGAAGGTGATCCGGCGCACGACGCCCAAGCTACTGCAAGCATGGCGCCGCCGGGCCCTGCGGCCCGGCGGCGATCAGGACTAAGAGGAGAGCGGCCGCCCTCAGACTGCGCTGCCGGCGCCGGGCTTCGGCGCAGCGGGAGCCTTGACTCGCTCGGGCGGTTCGGTCGGCGCAGCCCCACCGGGCTCAAGCACGAGCTTGTAGACCACCGCTGCCAGCAGCGAACCGACGATCGGGCCGACGAGGTAGGGCCAGACGCCGCCCCACTCGTTGCCGACCAGGGCCGGGCCGAACCAGCGGGCGGGGTTGAAGGAACCGCCGGTGAGCGGGCCGCCGACCATGACGATGAAGCCCAGCGTGGTGCCGATCGCCAGCGGCGCCCAATCCTTGACGCTCTTCTTCGAGTAGACGGCGGCGAGGATGACGAGCACGAGGCAGAAGGTCCCCACCGCCTCGACGATCGAGCCCTGGAAGTTGCCGCCGAGCAGACCGCTCACCTGAGCGGCCCCATAGTGCGTCGCCCGTCCCTCGTCGAGCAGCAGGCCCTTGGCGAGCAGCGCGCCGAGCACGCCGCCGGAGAGCTGAGCGAGCATGTAGATCAGCGCGTCCACCGGGGCGATCCGTTTGATCGCCGCCGCGGCAAGGGTCACAGCCGGGTTGAAATGGCCACCGCTGGCCACCCCGAACATGACGATCAGCCCGAACAGCAGAAACGCGTGGACGAGACCTACGACCGCGAAGTCCGAGCCGAACTGAGCTTGATTGCCGGTGGAGACGAACAACACCACCACGCTGCAGATGAAGAACACCAGCAGGAAAGTGCCGATCAGCTCGGCGAGATATGCCGCAAGTCCTCGTTGCTGCACTGGTTCTGCCTCCTCTAGTTCCCGTTACCTGACACGGATTCGGGGCGGCAGTGTATCTGGAATGGAGATTGAATAGTTTTCCCTTTCGAATGAGACGGGTAGTCGCGCTGCTGGCGGCCGCCCTGCTGCTCACCGGCGTGGCCGGTTGCGGCGGGAGCGGCGCTGAACCGGGCGCGCCGAGAGGCGTGACGCTCGTGCTCGATTTCGTCCCCAACGCGGTGCACTCGGGCATCTATGTGGCGCAGCGGCGGGGCTACTACCGCGACGCGGGGATCGACCTGACGATCCGCCAGCCGGGCGAATCCACCGACGCGCCGAAGCTGCTCGCCGCCGGCCGCGCCGATTTTGCCATCCTCGACATCCACGATCTCGGCATCGCCCGGGAGCGCGGCCTCGATGTCGTCGGGACGATGCCGATCGTGCAACGTCCGCTGGCATCGGTGATCGCCCGCGCCGAAGGCCCGGTGCGCCGCCCACGGGACCTCGAAGGTCATACCGTCGGCGTCACCGGCCTGCCCTCCGACGAAGCCGTGGTCGACTCCGAGGTAAGCGCCGACGGCGGCGACCCGAGCAAGGTGGACCGTGTGACGATCGGCTTCAACGCGGTCTCCTCACTGGCGGCGGACAAGGTCGACGCCGCAACCGGCTTCTGGAACGCCGAGGGCGTTGCGCTGCAGCGTCAGGGCATTCCGGTGCGCATCTTCAAGGTCAACCGCTACGGCGCACCGCCCTATCCCGAGCTGATCCTGACGACGTCGCAGGAGACGATCGAAGACGAT
This sequence comes from Solirubrobacterales bacterium, assembly GCA_030152505.1. Taxonomy (GTDB): domain Bacteria; phylum Actinomycetota; class Thermoleophilia; order Solirubrobacterales; family 70-9; genus VRUE01. The sequence goes on from JASLJO010000202.1 coordinate 2,393, forward strand.
CCCGACCTGGTCGACTCGATGGTCACCGCCACCACCCGCGGCTACGAACTCGTCTCCGCACATCCCGCCGAAGGCCTCGACGACCTGCTCGCCGAAGTTCCCAGCCTCGACCGCGCCGAACAGGCAGCTCAGCTACATGTGCTGTTACCCGACCTCCACCCCACCCCCTTCGATTCGCGGGTGCTACGCGAGTGGGCAGCTTGGGATCGGGAGCATGGATTGCTCGAACGACCGCTGGGCGTCAGCGCCACCTTTCAACTGAGCCCGTAGTCGGCGAGGGAGCGGGTGTCCCCCGAAGGAAACATTGGAGCCCTCCCCGGCAAGCACCCGTAAGGCCGCGCCTATGCGGGTTTCCGCAGGGGGACACCCGCTCCCTCGCACAGATACGCTCTCCCAATGAGCTTGGCCGCTGATTTCAGGCAGGTGCTGGACTCGCTGCCTCCCGATTGGACGGACCTCGAGCTGGATCTGCGGATCGATGACGAAAGCAAATACGTGGACACGGCGGTGGCGCTGAGTCAGGTCAATGCGCAGCCCTATTCGGAAGCTGATTGGGACTGGAGGTTGCTGGTTGCTCACAGCTTTGGGCATGCGGCGGCCGCAGAGAGCGTCGTCGGTGTGCTGGAGAAGCTCGACACCGACGGCGTCACGGGCGAGATGCAGGTTCGTGAGGTGCGCGAGGGACGCTCGGAGGTCGTGCAGATGTGGGGCCGCCCGGAGAGCGTGCGCGAGGAGTTCCGCCAGCGCCGCTCGATCTAGTGGCCCGCGTCGTCGCCGTCGCAGCAGACCTGCTGTTGGGCAGCAAAGTAGAGGCAATGCTCAGCGCTGCCGGCCACGACGTCACCCTGTCCCCCGCTCTCGCAGACGCGCCGCTGGATAGTGCCGACCTGCTCGTGGCCGACCTCGATGCAGAGAACCCAGAGGCCCTAGTGGGGCTCAGCATTCCTGTCCTCGGCTACTACTCCCACGTCAAC
>JASLJO010000127.1 GCA_030152505.1 Solirubrobacterales bacterium
CTCAGCACCGTCTCGGAGATGGGCGACGGTCTCGGTTCGCATCGAGCGCAGGGCGTCAGCCTGCGCCTTTCCCCGCCCCTCGGCGATCGCCTCGGCGCAGTTGGCGAAGACGACCGTGAGCCACAGCCACACCGCGATCGAGAAGGCGAACCAGGCCGGCTCATCCCCGCCGCCGAGCGGCGGCCCGCCGAAGACCTGGATCAGCCAGCCGGCGGTGACGATCACGGCGCCGATCTCGACCACGAACATGACCGGGTTGTGAAGCTGGTGGCGTGGGTCGAGCTTTCGCAGGGAGTCGAGGCCGGCGCCCATGATGATCGGCCAGTCGAGCAGCGAACGCGGCTCGTTGCGAAGCGTCTCGTCGGTCATTCGGCGGCTCCCCGGTCGAGGGCAAGGTTGAGTTCGAGGACGTTCGCGCCCGGCTCGCCGAACAGTCCGAGAAAGCGGCCGGCGGTGTGCGCGTCCACGAGGTCGAGCACACGGGAGAGCGGCAGATCGCGGACCGCCGCGACCCGGTGCGCCTGGATGCGGGCGTTGGCGAGTGAGATGTGGGGATCGACGCCCGACGCCGAGGTCGTGACCGCGTCGACCGGCACCTGGTCGGCACGTAGGCCGCGCTTGTAGGGGCGCTCGCGCTTCAGGTAGGCGGCGAGCTGTTCGGCGAGGAAGTCCGAGAGTTCGCGGCTGTTCGGCCCGAGGTTGTTGAAGAACGTGATGCTGCCGCTGTATTCGGTGGCGGAAGGACGACTCTGGAAGTAGCGCGGCAGGCCCTTGAAGTCCTGGCCGATCAGCTTCGAGCCGACGACCTTCCCGTTCATCTCGATCGTGCTGCCGTCGGAGGCGCTGGGAAAGGCCAGCTGCGCCGCCCCCGTCGTGACCAGCGGGTAGCCGATTCCGAGCAGCACGGTCAGGAAGACGACCGCGACCGCGGCAGTGGTGAGGTCTTTTCGCAGTCCGTTCATCTCAAAAGAGCTGGTCGGTCAGCCCCTGCACGACCGGGCCGAGCAGGATGGCGGGGAAGAAGGTGAGCGCGGCGACGATCACGACGACGCCGATCAGCAGCACGACGAAGGTGGGCGAGTCGGCGCGGAAGGTGCCGGCGCCGGCCGGGGCGACCCGCTTGCCCGCCAGCGACCCCGCGACCCCCAGCGCCGCGATCATCGGCAGGAAGCGAGCGAGCAGCATGACCACGCCGCCGAGCAGGGTGGCGAAGCTGAACGCTTCCGAGCCAGCGTTGCCCGGCGCGTTCGGCTGGACGAAGCCGGTGTAGCCGGCGAAGGCCGATCCGTTGTTGTTCGCCTGCGACATGTAGGCGTAAAGGGACTCCGAGAAGCCCTGCGGTCCGTGGTTGTAGATCGACTGGGTGCCGTCCGGGCTCGCCATCGCCCAAGCGGTCGCGAACAGCACCAACAGTGGCGTGACCAGGACGCCGACAAGGACCAGCTTCACCTCCCGCGACTCGATCTTCTTGCCGAGGAACTCCGGCGTGCGGCCGACCATCAGCCCAGCGATGAACACGGTCAGCAGGACGAATAGGAGCATGTAATAGAGCCCCGAGCCGACTCCTCCGAAGACCACCTCGCCGGTGCCCATGTTCGCCAGCGGCACGAGCCCACCGATCCCCGTCAGCGAGTCGAGCGCGGAGTTGACCGCGCCGCAGGAGGTCACGGTCGTCACCGCCGTCCACAACGAGGACTCGGCGATCCCGAAGCGCTGCTCCTTGCCCTCCATGTTGCCGCCGGTCGAGCCGTCGGAGGCTTGGGTGAGGACGCCAGCGTGGTGCAGGGCGGGAGAGCCGTGCTGCTCGGCCGTGTAGACGACCGCGACCGCGACGACGAACATCGCCATCATCGCCGCGTACAGCGCCCAGCCCTGGCGCCGGTTGCCAATCATGCGGCCGAAGGCGTAGGTGAGGCTGGCCGGGACCAGGAGGATCAGCAGCAGCTCGAACATGTTGGTGAAGGCGCTCGCGTTCTCGAACGGGTAGGCGCTGTTGACGTTGAAGAAGCCGCCGCCGTTGGTCCCCAGCTCCTTGACCGCCTCCTGCGAGGCGACCGGGCCGAGCGCCAGGGTCTGCGTCCCGCCCGCGAGCGTGTGGAAGGTCTGTGAGCCGTCAAAGGTCTGGATCACCCCCTGGGAGACGAGCACCAGGGCCGCGACGAAGGAGATCGGCAACAGCACGTAGAGATTGATCCGAACGAGGTCGGTCCAGAAGTTGCCGAGCGCCGATCCCGAGCGGGCGGCGAAGCCGCGGATCACGGCAGCGAGCACGGCGATCCCGACCGCGGCCGAGACGAAGTTCTGCACCGTCAGCCCAATCATCTGGACGAAGTAGGAGAGGGTCGTCTCGCCTCCGTAGTACTGCCAGTTCGTGTTGGTGACGAAAGAGGAGGCGGTGTTGAAGCTGAGGTTCCAGGGACCGGAGCCGAAGCCCTCCGGGTTAAGCGGTTGGATGCTCTGGGTGCGAAGGATCAGGTACAGCGCGAGCCAGGAGACCAGGCTGAAGACGACGATCGAGCGGGCGTATGCCTTCCAGTCCTGGCCTTCCTCGGGCCGCACCCGCAGGACCCGGTAGGCGAAGCGCTCAACCGGCCCGATGACCGGCGAGAGGAAGACCCGTTCGCCGCGAAAGACGCGGGCGAGATAGGTGCCGACCAGCGGCACGAGCGCAGTCAGCACAAGCAGGAAAACGACGATCTGCGCCCAGCCCTGGGCCACTACAACCGCTCTCCCCGGAACAGCGCGTAGCCGAGATAGCCAAAGAGCGCGGCGGCAACCAGCAACCCGAACAGCTCGGCGGCGCTCATACCCGGTCGAGCGCCCCGATCAGCGCATAGATCGCCCCGAAGGCGGCGATCGCCAAGGCGAGTGAGACGAGATCCATGCGCTGATCGTGCGCCTTACCTCGTCAAGGCCGCATGAAGAAACGCGGCGCTCGTATACAGATTTCGTAAAGGTCGCCTCTAGCCCGCGAAGCGGTAGCCGACGCCGGGATCGGTGCGGATATAGCGAGGACCGTCCGGCGGCTCGATCTTGCTCCGCAGGTTGGCGACGTGGGCGCGCAGCACCTGAACGTCGTCTTCGTACTCGACCCCCCACACCTCGACCAAGAGGGCGCGGTGCGTCATCAGCCGGCCGCGATTTTGCGCGAGGACCCGCAGCAGCTCGAACTCAGTAGGGGTCAGGTGGACCGCCTCGCTGTCGCGGCGCACCTCGCGAGCCACAAGGTCGAGCTCCAGACCATCCGCTTCGATCAGGGGCTCGGAGGCTTCCGGCCTAGCCCTCCTCAGCACCGCCTCGAGCCGGGCCACCAGCTCCGGTGGGCCGAAGGGCTTGGTCACGTAGTCGTCGGCACCGGCCGCGAGTGCCCGGACCTTGGCCTCCTCCTCGCCGACCGCTGAGAGGACGATGATCGGCATCTCGCTCCACCCGCGCAATCGCTTCGTCACCTCGACCCCGTCGATGTCCGGCAGCATCAGGTCGAGGATCGCGGCGGCCGGCGGCTTCACCGCCGCGCGGTCCAGGGCCTCCTCGCCGGTGGAGGCGGTGACCGCCTCGTAGCCGGCATCGCGCAGGATCACCCGCAGGGCGCGAAGGATTTGCTCCTCGTCGTCGCAGACCAGCACCCTCGTCGCTTCGTTCATGCCACTCCCTCGTGACGCGGCAGAGTGACGACGAAGCTCGTCCCCTGCCCCGGTAGCGACTCGATCGCGATCCCGCCTCCGTTGGCCTCGATGAACCCCTTGGCGATCGCCAGGCCGAGCCCGGAGCCGGTGCTGGCGGCGTCGCCATGCTGGAAGGGCTCGAAGATTCGCTCCCAATCGCCCTCGGGTATCCCCGGACCCTGATCCACCACGCGCACCGCGATACTGCCACCGACCAGGCGCGAACGAACCAGAACCGGCCGCTCGTTCCCATAGCGGACCGCGTTCTCAAGCAGGTTCGCGAAGGCGCGCTCAAGCTGGGCGGCGTCCGCCTCAACCATCGGCAGCTCCGCGTCGATCGCCAGCCGGATCGACGCCGCTTTGCCTTGCCCCCGTCGCGCGGACTCCAGCACCTCGGCGAGATCAACCGGGCCGCGATGCGGCTCGGCCTTTCCGGCCTCCAAACGGGAGATGTCAAGCAGGTTCTCGACCAGGCGCGAAAGGCGCCCGCCCTCTCCGACGATCCCCTCGCTGAGCTCGGCCCGCTCCTCCGAGGTCAAGGTCTCCGAGCCAAGAGCGGTCCCACCCGCGATGATCGACGTGAGTGGAGTCCGCAGGTCGTGGGAGATGGATCGCAGCAGCACGGTCTTGAGCTCGTCACTTCGCCGCACTGCCTCGGCTTCGACGGCCTCGGCCTGCATCCGGTCCCGCTCGCGGGTCAGTGCCTCCAGCTCGGCGAGCGCGCGATCTGCTTCCTCACGACGCCGCTCCGCCTCGACGGCGCGCGCTCGCGCAAGTCCGGCAACCGTGCTGCTCATGATCGCCGCGATCACGAACGCGGCCAAAGCGACCCAGTTCTCCTCGTCGGCGATCGTGAAGCGATGCAGTGGCGGAATCTGAAAGAAGTTGAAGGCAGCAGCGCTGACGACAGATGCAAGCAGCCCCAGCCGCAGACCCCACACGGTCGAAATCAGCAGGATCGCCGGCAGGTACACAACCCCGAGCGAGACAACGGGGGCAAGCGACTTGAGCGGATACACCAGGACCGTCCCCGCCGTAACCGCCACGACCGTAGCCACGACCCCGATCCATGCAGGTGGAGACTGGAGCCCAAGGCTGATCGGCAGGCCATGTCGGTGCATCGACATGAGGGTATGGGGCGGCGGCAGGCGAAGCTGCTTCAACAACGCGCGGCAGGGCTCAGGAACCCTCTACGTCGCACTCGACCCCCTAGACGGCGTCAATTTCCATCTCGATGCTGGCGGGAGCATCGGCGCGCCTCGGGTCCTTCGCTTCACCGTGGAGCCGCCGGAAGCGAATCCCATGCTCGGGCTACGCTTGCCGCGATGGGGCGAGACGTGAATCCCAAAGAGCTTCGCTTCGCCGGTTGCACCGACCAGCATGGCGTGGACGCCGAGCTCGAGCTGACCGCGCTGCCGTAGTGGGTCTCTTGGCGCGCCTGCCCGAAAGCCTCGACGTACTCCGCACGCGGGAGTTCCGGCTCCTTTTCAGTGGGCAGGCGATTTCCGTGCTGGGCGATCGCATGGCCGTCGTGGCGCTCGCTTTCGCGGTGCTGGAGATCGGCGGCTCGGCCTCAGACGTCGGGCTCGTGCTGGCCGCGGGGGCGCTCCCCCTGGTGGCGACCGTGCTGGCGGGCGGCGTGGTCGCCGACCGGGTCTCACGCCGGGCCGTGATGGTGACTGCGGACCTTGTGCGGGTGACGAGCCAGGGCACGATGGCAGTTCTGCTCATAGCGGGAGTGGCAGAGGTGTGGATGCTCGCGCTGGTCGCCGGCGTGACCGGCGCGGCCACCGGCTTCTTCAGCCCCGCCTCGACCGGTCTGCTGCCTGAGGTCGTCCTCGCAGAGCAGTTGCAACCGGCAAACGGGCTGCGCGCGAGCGCCGGCTCGACGGGTGAGATCCTCGGCCCGGTTCTGGGCGGTGTGCTGGTCGCCGCTGCCGGAGCTGGCTGGGCTATCGCGATCGACGCCGTGACGTTCGCGGTCAGCGCCGCGTGCCTGGCGATGCTGCGGGTTCCGACGCGGGGTGCTGTGCGACGGAGCTCCTTCGTCGCCGACCTGCGTGAGGGCTGGGTCGCCTTTCGGTCGCGCAGGTGGGTCTGGACCTTCGTCCTTTACTTCGCGATGGGGAACCTGCTCTGGGGGACGTGGAGCGCGCTCGGGCCAATCGTCGCCGAGCGCGACCTCGGTGGCGCGGGCGCGTGGGGCGCCATTCTCGCGGCGGTGGGCGTCGGAGCACTGGCTGGCAGTCTGCTCGCGGCACAGGTCAAACCGAGCCGGCCGCTGTTGTTCGCCGCTCTCGCCGACGGACTCTTCGCGTTGCCTCTGGCCTTTCTGGCAGCGGCCGCGCCGGTACCGCTGATCGCCTGCGGCGCGGCGCTGTCCGGCGCAGGGATTGCGCTCGCGATCTCCGTCTGGGAGTCGACGCTCCAGCGCCACGTCCCCGGCGAGTCGTTGTCCCGGGTCAGCTCTTATGACTGGTTCGGCTCGCTCGCCTTCTACCCCTTGGGACTCGCGGTCTCAGGTCCGCTCGCGGCGGCCATTGGGGTCAGCATCTCACTGTGGCTGGCCTTCGGGCTAGCCGTCGTCCTCACCCTCGCGCTGCTCAGCGTGCCCGACATCCGCCATCTGCCTGCCCCGCCGCCGGCAACGGCAGCGATGGGAAGCCCAGTCGACAGTCCGACGCCCTAGCGCCGGAATGCCGTGCGCTCGACGAGTCGGCGCCTCCCGACCCCCAGAACTTCGGCCAGTGGGAAGGACACGATCCCCGAGATCACGTAGACGCTCGCTGACGACAGTCAGGTACACGAAATTCCGGCTGTTGGCGCAAGCAGAGCACTCTTGGGGGTCGTGGCTCTACGTATCGGCCCTGCGCGGCCTCCTCAACCCGGTCTTCGACCGGCGGGATGGAGCGCGACGCAAGGGTCCACGCCGCAGTTCGCCGAGCCGAGGCGGACAAGGCGACGGCTCAGAGCTAGGAAGCGCCGCCAGCAGAAAGAACCACCAGCCCGCGGCGAGCAGCCAGCCGGCCGGGACGTCCCCCGGGTAGTGGTAGTTGAGCAGCAAGACCCCGAGGCTGATGTAGAGAGTGAAGACGACCCCGACGGCGGCGGTCGGCCGTCGCCAGGAGGACGGGACGACGCTGAGGAAGGCGAGCGACATCGCCAGCGACCCGGCAGCATGCCCGCTCGGGAAGGCGTCCTTCCACGGGTAGGCGTCGGAGTCGACCGGAACCGGCTGGTAGCGGGGATTGGCGAGCAGGGCCTTCAGGGCGAGGACGAGGCCGCCGGTGCCGGCGACGAGGACGGCGGCGAGGACCGCGTCCCGTATCCGCCATTGCGCCAGCGCGATCAGAACCGTGATCGCGCCCACGAGCACCCAGGCTGGCCTGAAGTTGACGACCAGGAAGCCGACGTAGGCGACTTCGTTGACGAGGGTGTCGGTGCGGGTGCTGAGGGCGTCGAGGACGTTGCGGTCGAGCCGCTCGGCCGGCCCGACCCAGTAGGCGAGGATGAGCACCAGCGAGAACCCGGCGACGCACGCGAGGCACCCCCCAACCGCGTGTCGCCTGGCGCACTCGATCATCCGTTCCGCAATTAATTCAGAATCGGACCTGCGAACGCAGCGATCCGCAGATTTTCTTCGCTCTCGCGGCCGAACGTGGGTGGATCGGGACACCGCGCAAGGCCTGGATCGACCTCACTTCGACCCCATCTTGCCCCAGAGCTTGCCCCACGGCCGATTTTGCACCCTGTTGCCTGCGCCCGCAGGCAAACAAAAACCCCACAAATGCGGGGCTTTCGTCCTATAGCGGGGGCGGGATTCGAACCCGCGACCTTCGGGTTATGAGCCCGACGAGCTACCTGGCTGCTCCACCCCGCGGCGGTCTGTGGATGCTAGCAACCGTGGCCAGGTGTCGGAGGGGCTCGGGCTTGCGCAATAGAGTGCCCGGCCCTTATGGCTGAGAACTCTCAACGGGTCGCGGTGATCGACATCGGCAGCAACTCGACGCGACTGCTGATCGCCGACGTCGACGGGGGCGTCTCGGTGCTCGAGCGGCAGAGCAGGGTGACGCGGCTGGGGCGTGGAGTCGACCTCTCTGGGCAGCTCGCCGACGAGGCGATCGAGGGGGCGTGCGCGGCGATCGGCGACTACGTTGCGATCTGCCGCGACAACACTGTCGAGAACGTCGCCGCGATCGCCACCAGCGCCGTGCGCGACGCCTCCAATGGCGCCGCCTTCGTCGCCGAGCTGCGCGAGCGCTTCGCTCTCTCGGCCCGCGTCCTCGACGGCGAGGAGGAGGCCCGCCTCACCTACCGCGGCGCCACCGCCGAACAGCCACCCGAGGCGCCGACGCTGGTGATCGACATCGGCGGCGGCTCGACCGAGATGGTCGTCGGCAGCGGCGAGGAGATCGGCTTCCACGTCTCGTTGCAGGCCGGAGTGGTCCGCCATACCGAGCGCCACATCTCCGGCGATCCGCCTACGGTGGTCGAGCTCGAGGCGCTGGCCGGAGACGTCAGAGCGCTCATCGCCGATGCCCTGACCGACCGCGAGAATGCGCGCACGAAAGCCGGCATCGCCGTCGCCGGCACGCCAACCTCGCTCGCCGCCGTCGAGCTCGGCCTCGACCCCTACGACCCAACTCGCGTGCACGGCCACGTCCTCTCCCTGGCGACGATCCAGCGAGAGCTTTCGCGCTTCGCCTCGGCGTCGCTTGCCGAGAGGGCGAAGATCGCCGGCCTGCACCCCGATCGGGCCCCGACGATCATCGCCGGCTGCGTGATCTTGATCGAGGCAATGCGCGCCTTCGGCCTGGACCGGATCGAAGCCTCCGAGCACGACATCCTCTACGGGATGGCCCTCGAGACCGCCTCCAAATGCGGCTGACCCCCATCGGCCAGCCCCGGAAAGACCTTGGGACCAGCCGTACAGGCAAGTTTTCAGCAGCCGTCCAGTTGGGTAAACGTATCTGCCTAACCCCAAAAACTAGGTAGAGCTCGCTTACCGATTTATCAGTAGCGGCAAAAGCACCTCCTAGACATTTCGGATAGGCGAGCGCATACTCGTCACATCGGGGAAGAGGTGAGGACGAGAGTCTCCATCCCGACTCCGGTCATAGGGTTTGGGCGATTGCCGCATCATGGCGCCTCCCGCCGTCCGAGCCCAACGAATAAGAACTGGTCCCTGAAGACGTACCCCTGCCCGTCCTGAGGGACCAACCTGAATCGGCCGCCAGCGATGGCGGCCGATTCTCGTTTTGGGCGTGCCTTTGGGACAATCTGGCCAGCCAGCCAGCTTTTGGCTTGTTCAAGCCAGATTCGACTTACGCGGGTAGACGACCTCGGGGTCCGTGATGACGTTGACCAAGGTCGGCCGTCCCGACTCGAAGGCGTCCTCGAGCGCCGGCCGGAGCTTGGCCGGGTCGCTGACCAGCACGCCATCGCACCCCAACGCCTCGACCATTTTCTCGTAGCGGGTTTCCGGTCGCAGCTCGGCCGCAACCGAGTAGCCATAGAGGAATTTCATCGGGTGATGCTCGAGTGCCCAGATGCCGTTGTTGCCCATCACGCCGACGACGGGCAGGCCGTGACGCGCCAAAGTGTCGAACTCGATGCCCGCGAAGCCGAACGCTCCATCGCCCAGCAACAGGCAGACCTGTCGCTCCGGATGGGCGAGCTTCGCCCCAAGCGCCTGGCCGGGTCCCGCGCCGAGGCAACCGAACGGCCCAGGGTCCATCCAACACCCCGGCTCGTAGGTGTCGATGAAGCGACCCGCGTAGGAGACGAAATCGCCGCCGTCGCCGACGACTATCGCGTCGCGGTCGAGCACCTCCCCCAGCTCCTTGTAGATGCGGACCGGATGCAGTGGCGAGCGTGCGTCGTTGAGTTCCTCCTGCTCGCCAGCTCGCTTCTCCGCCTCAACTGCGCGCAGCCGCTCGAGCCAGCCATCGGTGCGCCCTCTCCCGGCTGAGACAGACTCGCGCATCGCCGCCAGCGTTACCGCCACGTCGCCGACCAGGTCGACCTCGGGCGTCCGGTTTGCGCTCAGAGCGTTGGGCGCGGCATCGAGCCGAACCAACTTCGTCTCCTCGCCGAAGCTGTCGCCGAAGCCGAGGCGGAAGTCGATCGGCACACCGACGACAAGGGCCACGTCGGCGCCCTTCAGCCCAGCGCCGCGGGCACGGCTGAAGGCCAGCTCGTGATCGGCGGCGAGACAACCACGGCCGAGCCCGTTGAGGAAGACGGGAATGCCGAGATCCTCCGCGAGCGCCCGCAGCTCTCCTTCACCGTGGCCCCAGTAGAGCCCCGTCCCCGCCATGATCGCCGGGCGCTCGGCGTCGGCGAGCAGCGCCGCAGCCTCCTCGACCCCGGCCGCCGGCCGGGCCACAGGCTTCGGGACGTCTGGAATCTCGGTCTCAGCCTCACTGAAGACGACGTCAAGCGGGAAGTCGACGAAGGTCGGCCCGAAGGGCGCGTTCAGCGCGAGGTCGAGCGCCGCTGCAGCGCGCGACCCGATCGCGCCCGTCTCCGTCACCGTCTCCGCCGACTTGACCAGGGGCGCGACGAAGGGCAGATGGTCGATCTCCTGCAGCGAGCCCGAGCCCCAACGCAGCTCCGGCGCCCGCCCGCCCAGCACGCACAGCGGCGAGCAGTTGGCCTGGGCGCCCGCGATTGCGCTGATCCCGTTGGTCACTCCCGGGCCGGCGGTCAGTGCCGCGACGCCCACGCGCCGGGTCGCCTTGGCGAACCCCTCCGCCGCAAAGGCCGCCGTCTGCTCGTGCCGCACGTCGACGATCTCGATGCCCTCGGCCCTGCAACCGTCGTAGATCGAGAACAGATGGCCGCCAGAGAGGGTGAAGAGATGGCTGACCCCGCGCGACTTCAGCGCCCTGGCGACGATCCTCCCCCCGTGATCCATAAGAGCTGGAGCCTAAGGGACGACAGGACCCGCGCGCCACGAGTGCCCGGGGCGGGACTCGAACCCGCAAGCCCCCTGAGGGGCAGCGCATTTTAAGTGCGCCGCTTTTGCCAGTTTCGCCACCCGGGCACAGGCGATCGTATCCCCGTCCAGCTGCGCCCAGATGCCGCCTGTGTCTAAAGCGTCGATAAATGTTTGTACGGAGCGCAACTATCACGCTGTTACGGTGTCCCTACTTACGAAGACGACGCCATTCGCTACGCCTTTCCCTGGAGGAAGCTTGGAGGCATCGGCTCTAACCCACGCCAGTCAACGCGGACTTCTCGCCCGCCGCTCGCCTCTGCTCAAGCTGCAGGGGGACGCCAAGCTGATCGCCATGGCGCGCGACAACAACGCCGGCGCCTTCGAGACGATCGTCGACCGCTACCAGAGCCGCCTGCTGGGCTTCTGCCGGCAGATGCTGGGCTCCACCGAGGATGCGGAGGACGTCCTCCAGGAGGTCTTCGTCAACGCCTACCGGGCGATGCTCGCCGACGAGCGCGAGATCAACCTGCGCCCGTGGCTTTACCGGATCGCCCGCAACCGCTGCCTCAACCAGCTGCGCAAGCCGACCGCCGACGCACAGGAATCGATGGACATGGTGCCGATTGTCGAGGCCGCTTCGACCGCGGAGAAGGTCAGCAACCGCGAGGAGTTCCGCCAGCTTCTCACCGATGTCGGCAAGCTGCCCGAGACGCAGCGCACGGCGCTCCTGCTGCGCGAGATGGACGCGATGTCCTACGAGGAAATCGCCGCCGCGATGGAGACCAGCGTGCCCTCGGTCAAGTCGCTGCTGGTGCGGGCGCGGATCTCCCTCGCCGAGGCGAGCCAGGCGCGCCAGCTGACCTGCGGCGAAGTGCGGCTGGAGCTGGCCGAGGCCGCCGAGGGCCTGCGCAAGGTCTCCGGGCCGGTGCGCCGCCACGTGCGCGACTGCGAGGAATGCGCCGACTTCCGCTCGACCGTCCGCTCCAACGACAAGGTGATGGCGGCACTCTTTCCCGCCGGTGCCCTGGTCGCGCTCAAGGGCTTCATCCTCGGCAAGCTCGGCTTCGGCGGGGCGAGCGGCAGCGCATCCGCCGGCAGCGCGGGGGCCGCGGGCACCGGTGCAGGTGCCACCGCGGGCGCAGGCGCGACCGCGGCCGCGACCGGCGCCGGTGCGGTCAGCAGCGTCGGCGCCGCGATCGGCGGCAGCAGCGCCGCCGGGGGCCTCGGCGCAGTCGGCGGGGCGATCGGCACCAAGGCCGTCGCCGGTGTCGTCACCGCGGCCGTGATCACCGCCGGTGCCGTCACCGAGGTCAATCAGAAGAGCGACACCACGCCGGTCCCGAAGACCAGCGCGCCCGCCGCGCGGGTCTCCTCCGGACCGCTCGCGCTTGGCCAGCGCCCCGTCATGCCGCCTCAGACGCCGCCACAGGCGGTCGAACTGACCGTTCCCCCCGCTACGCAACCTCCGGTCGAGACCCCGATGCCTGCTGAACCGGCGCCCGAAACCGGGGCAATCACCGCCCCGGTTGCCACCGCGCCGCCGAACACGATCGCGGCGGACGACGAAACGACCTCGTCGACGCCCAAAGCCGTCGCACCGAAAGTCAACGACGCCAAATCACCGAGTGGAGCCGCGGGCGCGCCTGCCAACAGTGAAACCGTCGTCGTCACGGTGGGCGGCTCGGTGCCCCCCGCGAGCGAAGGCACGCCGGCCGAAGAAACGACCCCTCCCCCGGCAGAAGAAAGCGCCCCTCCCGCCGAATCGTCGCCGCCCGGCGAACCGCCGGCCGAATCGCCGCCGCCCGCAGCTGAAGGCTAGCCCAGCCCGATCACTTTCAGCCGCCGCATCAGGCACTTGGCGGCGAACGCGCGCGTCTCGGCGATCGAGAAGCCGAACAGCTCGTAGTCCTCGTCCTCGGGCGCCCAGGGCGGTGAGAGAACCCCCTCGGCGACCGGCACCGCCTCCTCCAACGTGCGTTGGATCGCCTGCTTGTAACGATCGTCCTCGTGTGCCTTCTCGCGCAGGAAGACCGAGCCGAAGGCGACATGGCGGTGCTCGTCCCGAGCGACGTTCTGGAAGCCCTCGACGAAGCCGGGCAGAGTCCCTTCGCGTTCGTTGAAATCCATGATGAAGTGCTGGCCGGTGAGCGCCAGCATCCCCTCGATAACCATGTGGTAGAGGGTCACCGCCTCGACCAGGGCCTCGGCGTCCTCGGGCTCGGCCGACAGCCGGTCGGTGCGCTGCTTCAGCATTTCGTCGAAGAGGCGGCCGAAGTTGTCGTTGAGGTGCTCAGAGGTCTGCTCGAGCATCTGCGTCAACCCCTCCGCGTCCAGGACGCCGACCTCGCGGTAGAAGCGCTCGAAGAAGCGCACGTGCCGGGCCTCGTCGGCGATCTGCGTGCAGAGGAAGACTTTCTGGTCCTCGGTCGGCGCCGCGCGCATGATCGGCCCGAGCTCCTCGGCGACCTTCTGCTCGCCGATGAAAAACGACGAGAGCCCGTACATGCGCTGAAAGCGCTCTTCGGGGTCGAATCCCGCCCAGTCCTCGCGGTCGCGGTCGAAGTCGAGCTCCTGCGTCTGCCACTGCTGGCGCTCCCAGAGCGCATAGAGCTCCTCGTAGTCCAGCAGCTTGATGTCAGCCGTGCGGTCGGCGGCCTCGTTCAGAGCGGGATCGGCCGTCGCCTGGAAGTCGGCCCGCTCGGTTCGTGACTGGGTCCCGGTTGCCTCTTTGGCCTCCATCTTCACTCTCCTCGGCTCGACTGGTGGGGGATCGATCGAGACTACCGCAGTCCTGGCCAGTCAGCCAGGACTGCACCGGGACCGCGGTAGAGGTTTGAGTCGCATAGCGGTTCAAACCTCTACCGCGCCGGGTGGAGAGGTAGGACTGAAGGCTCAGACCGAGCGCGTCTCCCCCGGCTCGAGGAGGACCACCTGCGCCGACGTCTTCTGCTCGACCTCGGACTTGAAGGCGTCGCTGTCGGTCTCGATCGCCGGGAAGGTGTCGTAGTGCATGGGGATCACCGTGCCAGCGCCGATGAATTCGACCGCGATGACCGCATCGTGGCGATCCATCGTGTAATGGCCGCCGATCGGCAGCAGGGCGATGTCGATCGGATTGCGTTCGGCGATCAGCCTCATGTCGCCGAAGAGACAGGTATCGCCCGCGTGGTAGATCGTCCTGCCGCCGAGGTTGATCAGCAGGCCGCAGGCCGGGCCGATCGCGATGCCGTGCTCGGCGCTGAAGGGAGACTCCGCGGAACCGGGGATCGTGTTGGTATGCCAGGCTGGCACGAGCTTGACCCAACCTCCGTCGAACTCGACGGTGCCCCCGAAATTGGGATCGCTGACCTCCTCGATGCCCTGCCCTTCGAGCCACTTGGCGAGCTCGACGATCGCCACGCAATGGGCGCCGGTCCGCTTCGCAACTGGCACCGCATCGGCGATGTGATCGGCGTGCCCGTGGCTGAGCGCGATATGGGTCGGTTCGACTTCCTCCGCGGTGTGGACCGCGACCGGGTTGTTCGGCTTGAGGAACGGGTCGACCAGGATGGTCGTCTCGCCCTCGCTCAGCTCGAAGCACGACTGGCCGTGGAACTTGATCTCCATCTTCAGCGCTCTCCTTCTTCGGGATCGGGGCCTTCGCCCTCGCTCATCTCCTCTTTCAGTGCCCAGCCGACGGCGACTCCAACCATCATCCCCATCCTCGCCTCCTCGGCCAGCAGCGTCCGCACGGCGGCGATCCGCTCCTCGGGATCAGGGATCGTGGCGGCCTTCAGCGACTCGCTCTCATGCGACTCGCCGAACCAACCGCCCTCGGCGAGGGCGGTCATCAGCACCCGCTGCAGCTGCGGCGCCGCCCGAGCGACGATCGTCTCCGCCTCGGCGAAGCGCTCGGCCTCGGCCAGCCGGGCGATCGCTGCTTCGAGTCGCTGCTCATCGTCCAGCGCCATGACAGGCCAGCCTAGAGGTGCCGTCGCTCAGAGGCCCATATGGGTGCAAAAGTCACGGCACGTCGTGGCGCAGGGCGGAGGCGGCGAGGCCGGCGAGGCCGCCGACCGCACCGCCGACGAGACCCGCGAAGACGTCTGCACTCGATTCGAAGATCGGCAGGGCGAGCAGGACCGCGGTCGCCACGACAACGCCGATGCGGTCGTAGTCCTGGTCGACCGCGTGGTGGGCCTCGGCACGACGGAGCGCAAACCAGGCGGCGACCGCGCCCAGCGCCATCCCATTGCCTCCACCGATGACCACGATGTCCCCCTGGGCGCCGGCGATCCCGCCCGCTGCCAGCATCCCCAGCGAACCGCAGGCAAGCAGCAGCAGCGCCGTCGCCGCGCTGCCCAGACGGCGCTCGACGCCGACACCGAAGATCACCAGACCGATGGCGACGACGAAGAGGTAGCCGACGTCCACGTAGGCGAAGGGGGCGGTGAGGACGCGCCACCACTCGTCGTGCACGGGAACGGTGAGGCCGCCGACGTCGGCGAGCGAGGCGCCGGTGGCCTGCTCGACCAAGAGCAGCGCAGCCGAGCCGAGAATCGCCGCCAGGGTGGCATAGGGGCGGTGTGCGCCCACGGTTGCGCGGCCGCGCAGCCTGATCCGGAAGAACCGGCTGGCGGGGCTGCGCCGCGGCTTCGCCTCGAGGCCGTCGCCGCGTCGCTCCAGCTTCGGCGCGCGTTTGCGCAGCCGAGCTCCGCAATACGGGCACTCGGTTACGTACGGACTGACCTCGGAACCACAGTTCTTGCAGATGACGCTGAGCTCAGTCTCGCTCATGGTCAATCGAGGATAACCGCCCGATGGCGGGCGCTTGCGGCCTGCCGCCGGTGGCATACTGCCCGAACACCCATCTTCGAGGAGGAATAGAGCGTGGAGTTGAAGAGCCTGACCGAGCAGAAATCGCTTCTAGCCGAGCTGGCGCCTGGAAAACGCGCCCGCCTGCGGCGGCTGCTGTTCGAGTTCGGACCCGGCAACGGGACCCTGTTGCTGCTGCCAATCGATCAGGGGATCGAGCACGGCCCGCGTGACTTCTTCCCCAATCCGGCATCCAAGGACCCCGACTACCAGTTCCGCCTCGCTGTCGAGGCCGGCTACTCGGCCCTCGCCTGCCAGATCGGCATGGCGAGCAAGTACTACCCCGACTACGCCGGCCAGGTGCCGCTGATCCTCAAGGTCAACGGCAAGACCGACATCCCCTCCTCCGCCCAGGCCTTCTCCACCTGCAACGCCAGCGTCGAGGACGCGGTGAGGCTCGGCGCCGACGCCGTCGGCTACACGCTCTACGTCGGCTCGCCGCGCCAGGACCAGGACCTGGCCCAGCTGCGCGGCGTGCGCGAAGACTGCGACCGCTACGGCATGCCGCTGATCGTCTGGTCCTACCCGCGCGGCGAAGCGGTCGAAGCGAAGGGCGGGCCCAACTCCTTCTACGCGATCGACTACGCGGCGCGGCTGGCGATGGAGATGGGCGCCGACGTCGTCAAGCTCAACATGCCGAAGATCGACCCGGAGAAGGACAGGGACGCACCGGCGCCCTACAACGAGATGGAAGCGGACGAGGCGACGGCGATCCAGCACTGCGTCGAGTCGGCCGGGCGCTCGCTGGTGGTCCTCTCGGGCGGTTCCAAAGTCGATGACGACGTCGTCCTCAACCACTGCCGCGAGATCATGCAGGCCGGTGGCAGCGGTGTCATCTTCGGCCGCAACGTCTGGCAGCGCGAGTGGAACGACGCTCTGGAGATCATTGCCCAGATCAAGGAGACCTTGCTCAGCAACGTGCGGCGCATCCCGTAGGAGCCCATCCCGGTAGGGGTTCCACTTAACTTTTTCGGTGGATCGGGGTTGGGCTGACGCCCGCTGCGGTCGACGAAAAAGTACAAGACGTTTCACCCCTACCGGGATGGGCTCCAGGGGGGCGAGAATTCGCTGCCATAGCCTTTATATGCCGTGTATCGGCAGTGGCTCGGCAGCGTCATCCTTCTCTTAGCTGTAGCGGCTGTCGTGCTGCGGCCTTGGGAGCATGATCCGGGGGTGGGTCCCGCTGAAGCCACCGGGCGGGTTGTACGGACGGTCGACGGAGATACGGTCGAAGTGCGGATCGGGGGGCGCGATGAGGACGTGCGGCTGATCGGGGTCGATACGCCGGAGACGGTGAAGCCCGGGACGCCGGTGCAGTGCTTCGGCGAGCGGGCCTCGCACTTCACAAAACGGCGGCTGACGGGGCGGCGGGTGCGGCTTGTCTTCGGCATCGAACGCCACGACATCTACGGGCGGTTGCTCGCCTACGTCTATTTCGGCCGCCACTTCTACAACCCGATCCTGGTCCGGCGGGGGCTCGCCCGCTCGCTGACTATCCCGCCCAATGACCGCTTCGCACCCCGCTTCAAGCGTCTCGAGCTGGCTGCGGCACGGGTGGGACGCGGCCTCTGGGGCGCCTGTGGGCCGTGATCGTCGTCACATCCGTGCCTGGAACCCCCACCTCAGCCCTGCAAGCTTTCCTGCGGCTCTGCTACGGTCCGCCGCGGTCGCCGTGCGGCCAGCCTCATGAGAATGCGCCAGAGCATCAACCAGTTCGAGGTCGCCTTCGAGCAGGAGACGACCTTGGAGCGTCGCCGACGCGAGCAGCTGCGCCGACGCGCCGCCAACCGCTCGCGCGAGCGCCGCATGACGCGCAACGAGCAGCAGAGCAAGGTGCGGTTCAGCGTGCTTGCCGTCTGCCTGACCGCGACGGTCGCCGTCGTGGTCGTCTCGATGTTCGAGGCTCTCTCCTTCCTGATGGCCTGAACCATCAGAGTGACTCCGCGAACCGCAGTCCAGGTTGAATAGACTCGCGCGCCGATGGCACGACGCTCGCTGAAGCCACAGCTCAATCAGATCCGCGCCTGGGTGCGGCAGGGCCGCACCGACGCCTGGATCGCCCATCAGCTCGAGGTCTCCGCCTCGGAGCTGCGCGAGTTCCGCAAGCAGCATGACCTGACGCCGGACGGCGAGGACGTCGGCGCCGGCGAGGTTGACCTCCGCGACGAGATCGAGGCCGAGGTCGAGGCCGCGACGGCCGAAGAGGAGGCCGAGGAGGAGACGCAGGAGGACGAGGGCGAGGAAGACGACGAGAAACCCGCTCAGAAGCCCGCTCGCAAAAGCCCCAAAGCCGACGACGGCGACGATGACGAGGAAGGCTCTGCCCGCCCCCGGCGCCGCCGTCGCCGCGGGCGTCGCGGTGGTCGTGGGCGTCGTAAAGACATCGAGGCGACCTTCGACCACGGCGAGCGCGACGGCTACGGCCTCTGGCTCGACGCGGCGGTCAAGGACAACCCCGTCTACGCCGAGCACTGGGCCGGCAAACGCGAGGTCACGGTCCGCATCGACGCCGACCAGATCGTCATCCGCCGGGCTGGCGAGAGCGGCCCGCCCGGCGACGGCGACTCCGACGACTAGCTGATCAGCTGGCGGCCACCGGCGAAGTCTGTGGCACCCCTCAGGTAGAGCCAGAAGGCGGCATCGGCGAGCGCCTGCCCGTCGGCGGTCAAGCCGGGGTCGGTATCGACTGCCACCCGCAGGCACCAATCGGTGCCGTGGCCGTAGAGGTCGGCCAACTCAGCGGCCGTGAAGGTGGGCCCGATCCGCCGGCGCAGCTCGTCCTGCACGGCGGCAACCACGCGATCGGCCTGGCGCCGCTCGCGCGTGCCGTCCACGGCGCGCAGCGCCCGCAGCCCCTCCTCCCACTGGAACAGCGCGTTCTCGAGCGAATAGCTCATCAGGCCCAGGTTAGCGAGCCGCCGACGGGCCGAAAAGGGGAGCCGGGCTCCCC
>JASLJO010000248.1 GCA_030152505.1 Solirubrobacterales bacterium
CCCTCGGCCGAGGCGCTGACCGAGGAGGCGGCGGCGCGGCTCTCGACCCTCGCCGACCACACCGAGCTCGGCTCCGGCTTCAAGATCGCCATGCGCGACCTCGACATCCGCGGCGCCGGCGATCTGCTCGGCGACGAGCAGTCGGGCCACGTCGCCGCGGTCGGCTTCGAGCTCTACTGCCAGATGATCGACGAGGCCGTGGCCGAGGGGACCGCGGCACGAGACGGAGCGGGGGACGAGGAGGCACCCGAGCCGTTGCGCTTCGACGTGCCGGTGGACGCCTACCTGCCGGCCTCCTTCATCCCCTTCGAGGCGGCCAAGATCGATATCCACCGCCGCATAGTCGCCGCCCGCGCGCCTGGCGACCTGCGGGCGATCGCCGATGAGCTCAGGGACCGCTTCGGGCCGCCCCCGCGCGAAGCGGAGAATCTGCTCGCCCTGCAGCGGGCGCGGATCGAGCTGCGCCTGGCGGGAGCGCGGAGCGTCGAGCTGCGCGGCGGCCGGCTCAGCGTTGCCGGCATCGAGCTCGACTCCGAGGGCGCCGGCACGCTGGCCGAGCAGGTCGAGGGGGCGCTGTACGAATGGCGCGAGAAAACGGCGTCGGTGCGGGTACCGGACGAGCCCCAGGCGCGACTCGACGCGGTGCTGGCGATGGCCGAGGGCTTGCGGGAGGCCGGCCGCTCGAAATTGGTCGAAAAAGATATGCTCCCGACTTCGTGAGTCCGAACCGGGGTGGGAAAGGGACGACTGGCAAGGGCGGGGGCGGTAAAGCCTCCGGTCCGGCAGCCGCGCGCCGCCTGGGGCTGATCGTCTTCGGTGTGGCTTTCCTCGTCATTTTCGTCGTCGTCGCCATGGCCGAGGGGATCGGCAGCCCGAGCGTTCCCTCCGGCAGCGTTGCGCTGATCGAGAGCGTGCCGGCGGAAATCGGCGAAGTGACTGAAGCGAGATTCGAACACGGGCTCGAGCTGGCCTCCAAGCAGGCCGGCGAAAAAAACGTCCCCAAGCCGGGCAGCGCCAAATACGAAGAACTGAAGGAAACGGCGCTCAACAACATCTTCGAAGGGGTCTGGCTGCAGGGTCAGGCGGAAGAATGGGGGATCGATGTCAGTGACCAGGAAATCGCCAAAGAACTGAAGAAAATCAAGAAAGAAAGCTTCAAATCGGAAGCGGAATACCAGAAATTCCTCAAAGAATCTGGCTTCACCAGCGACGACATCGACGAACGGGTGAAGCTGCAGATCCTCAGCACGAAACTGCAGGAACAGCTGAAAGAAAAGGTCCCGGCGCCGAGCAAGAGCCAGGTCGAGGCCTACTACGAAGCAGCCAAGGCGACGCAGTTCACGCAGCAAGCGAGCCGCGACGTACGGGTGATCGTCAACAAAAGCAAGCAGAAGGCCGACGCAGCCTTTGCGGCGTTGAGCAAGGACGACTCGGCGAAGAACTGGACCAAGGTCGCCAAGCAGTACTCCGAAGACCCGGCCACGAAAGAAAGCGGCGGCCTGAAAAAAGGCCTGCAGGAAGGGATCGAAGAAGAACCTCTGAACGCCGCGTTCTTCGGCACGCCGGAAGGACAGCTGGAAGGGCCGCTCAAGGCCAAGGGCGGTTACACGGTCTTCGAGGTCGTGAGCTCGACGCCGGAAAGCGTGCAGGAACTGAAAACGGTCGAAAACCAGATCCAGGCCACCCTTGCCCAACGCGAAGAACAGGAATACTTCGCCACCTTCGTCGGCGAGTTCAGCACCAGATGGACGCAGCGGACGCATTGTGCCTCGGGGTACGTGACCGAACGCTGCGCCAACTACAGGAGCACTGGCCACCCCAAAACGGCGCCGAAAGCCTGCTACGAAGCCGACCCCAAAGGCGGCCTGCCGGAAGCCTGTCCCGCCCCGGTCGGCCAACTCGTGCCTGCCCTGCCCGGGACGGTGACGCCGCTCGAACCGAAGGGCAAACCGCTGGCGCAGCGCCCGCATCCGGCGGGAGAAGAAAAAGAAGAAGCCGCCACCGGGCTGGAAGGTCTGCCGGAAGGCGCCGTACCGCCGGCCGAAGGCGCCCCCCCGGCCGAAGAAGCGCCGCCGGCCGAAGAAGCGCCGCCGGCCGAAGGCGAATAGCCCCCTTTCATCATTAGACTGGCGCATCCGTGAGCGCCATTTCCTCCATCCGCGCGCGTCAGATCCTCGACTCGCGGGGCAATCCGACGGTCGAGGTCACGGTCACGCTGGCCTCCGGCGCAAACGGCGTCGCCGCGGTCCCCTCCGGCGCCTCCACCGGCGAGTTCGAGGCGGTCGAGCTGCGCGACGGTGGCGAGCTCTGGGGCGGCAAGGGGGTCTCGCGGGCGGTCGGGCACGTCAACGGCGAGATCGCCGCGGCGTTGACGGGCGCACGTGCCGCCGAACAGGGAGCGCTGGACGAGACGATGATCGAGCTCGACGGGACCCCCAACAAGGGCCGCCTGGGTGCCAACGCGATCCTCGGGGTCTCGCTGGCCGCGGCGAAGGCGGCCGCGGCGGACTCCGATCAGCCGCTCTACCGCTACCTGGCTGAGCTCTACGGGGGCGGTGAGCCCACGCTTCTGCCGGTGCCGATGATGAACGTGCTCAACGGTGGCGCCCACGCCGACAACTCGGTCGACTTCCAGGAGTTCATGGTGGTGCCGGCGGGCGCTTCCAGCTTCGCCGAGTGTCTGCGGATGGGCGCTGGGGTCTTCCATGCCTTGAAGAAGAGCCTCGCCTCCAAGGGCCTATCGACTGCCGTCGGCGACGAGGGCGGCTTCGCACCTGACGTCGACTCCAACGAGGCGGCCCTGCAGGCGGTTCTGGCGGGCGTGGAGGCGGCCGGCCACGAGCCGGGATCAGACATCTTCATCGCCCTCGACCCGGCCACCAGCGAGGTCCACGAGGGGGGTGCCTACGTGCTCGAGCACGAGGGGCGCACGCTCTCCTCCACGGAGATGACCGCCTACTGGGCCGATGCCTGCGATCGCTACCCGATCGTCTCCATCGAGGACGGCATGGACGAGGAGGATTGGGACGGCTGGCGGCAGCTGACGGAGCACCTCGGCGGACGGATCCAGTTGGTCGGTGACGATCTTTTCGTCACCAACCCGGAGCGCCTGCGCCGCGGGATCGAGCTCGGCGTCGGCAACTCGATCCTGGTCAAGGTCAACCAGATCGGCACCCTGAGCGAGACGCTGGAGGCGATCCGCATTGCCCGCGAGGCGGGCTACACGGCGGTGATTTCGCACCGCTCGGGCGAGACCGAGGACACGACGATCGCCGACCTCGCCGTCGCCACCGGTGCCGGCCAGATCAAGACCGGTGCCCCCTCGCGCTCCGATCGGGTGGCGAAGTACAACCGGCTGCTGCGGATCGAGGAAGAATTGGGGGAGTCAGCCGAATTCCCGGGCCTGAACGCCTTCGCCCAAGCCTCGGTCCGTTGAAGGATTGCGGCCTCCGGCCGCAAAGAGTCGGACATGGCAAGTCGCGCCAGGAGCCGGACGAGCGCCACGTCGAGGCCGAAACGACGCCCGGCTGCCCGTCGCAGGCCCGGGCCGCGCAGCAACGGCAGCCGCATCCGCTGGGATCGAGTCGGCCGGGTCGCGCTGACGCTCGTTCTCGCCGCGGTCCTCTACTCCTACCTCAACCCGGCGATCGACTTCGTCAAGACCTATACGGCGACGACCGCGGCCAAAGCCGAGTTCCACGACATGCTGCGCGAAAACAAGCGGCTTCATCAGCGCGTGCAGACGGCGGACGACCCGCTGGTCATCGACCGCAAGGCGCGCGCACGGGGCATGGTCGCCGAAGGGGAGACGCCGATCATCGTCCACGGGCTGGGCGCCGGCGACCAGGGCTAGCGACCTCTCTTTCTGGAGGCACCGGTGGTTAGCGCCGGCTCCTACGTCCTCAGCGCCGTCCTGCTGGTCGTTCTGATCCTCTCGCTGGGATTTTCGGCAGTCGGCCTGAGGCGGTGGCTGATGCCTGAATGGGAGGGGGCACCAGCTCGTCTCGTCGAGTCGATCGTCGGCGTCGCCCTGCTCATCTGGCTCAGCGAGTTGTTGGGCCTGGTCAATCTTCTCTACGCCGGCACGCTCGTCACCTCAGCGGTGCTTCTCGCGGCAGCCATCGCAGTCGGCCCGCGGGTCCTGTCGCGGGGGGAGGGAGTGTTAGCGGCCTCACCCGGCCGAACACCCCCTCCCCCCACGCCACCCGCGGGAGAGGCGTCTGCAACTGACGTTGCTCGCGGGGGGTGGCGCGGATTTGGGGGACCACCCCGAGGACGCTTTAGCGACCGCAGGGGTGGTGGTTCCAAATCCGTGACAGGACCCGCCGCGCCGCAAGCGGCGTCACTTTTCGCCGTAGCTGTCGTGGCGCTGGTGTTCGCGCACTGGGGGCTGACCGCGAAAGATGCGCTCGGCAGGGGGATATTCAACTTCGACTCCCTCTGGTACCACCTGCCGTTCGCGGTCGAAATGGCGCACAGCCACTCGGTGACGGGGATTCACTACACCGAGACGGTCTTCACCAACTGGTTCTACCCCCAGAACTCCGAGCTGCTGCACAGCGTCGGGATCCTGCTCACGGGCCGAGATACGCTCAGCCTGTTCCTCAACTTCGGCTGGCTGGGACTTGCCTTCCTGGCCGCCTGGTGCATCGGCCGTCCCTACGGCCGCGGACCGCTCACCGTGGTCGCGGCAGCTGTCCTCCTCGAGTGCCACACGCTCGTGGTGCGTGAGCCGGGAGCGGCCAAGAACGACCTGATGGCAGCAGCCCTTCTGCTGGCGGCGATCGCAATCCTCATCAATCTCCAGACGTATCGACCGCGGGTGGCGTGGGGAAGGGG
>JASLJO010000200.1 GCA_030152505.1 Solirubrobacterales bacterium
ACCGACTCGATCTCCTTGCCGAAGATGAAGCCGATGCCGATGCCGGCGCCGATCGAGCCGAGGCCGGCGCCGACACCGAGGGCGATTGCCTTGCCGGCTGATTCGATCCCTTCATCGGAGATCGCGGCGACTACAGGGGACAGATCCATTGAGAACAGGCTCCTTTTCTAGTGACTGGCGGAGGTCGCTCCGCCGAGGTAGATCGCGGTGAGGGTCGAGAAGATAAATGCCTGAAGCGTGGCGATAAGGCCGACCTCGAGCACGAAGAAGAAGAAGGCGAGCGGGAAGGTGAGCGCTCCGAGCGCGGCGATTCCCAGCAGCACCGCCAACCCGCCGCCCATGAACAACAGCAGCAGGTGGCCGGCGAGGATGTTGGCGAAGAGTCGCACCGAGAGCGAGATCAGGCGGGCGAAGTGCGAGATCGCCTCGATCACGAAGATGAAGGCCTTGCCGATCGGGTTCATCTCCTCCAGCCCCGGTGGCAACCAGCTCGCCAAGTACGGGATCAGCCCCTTGGACCGGACCCCTTCGAAGTGGTAGGAGAGCCAGACGACCAGGGTGAGGACGAGCGGGATCGAGAGATTGGCGGTCGCGGCGTAGATCGCAAAAGAGGGGATTTCGAGCCCGAAGACATCGACCGCATGCTCGGTATTGGTTGGCAGGGGGAGGAAGCCGAGCATGTTCGAGAACCAGATCCAGAAGAAGAGCGCGGCGAGGAAGGGGAACCAGCGGCTGGCCATCTTCGGCTCCAGATTGCCCCCGGTGATGGTGTTCTTGGTCATGTCGTAGGCGACCTCGATCGCCGTCTGCACCCGGTTCGGCTTCTGCTGCATCCGACGTGAGATCCAGACCATGACGAAAATCGTCAGGGCGCTCGCCAGCACCAGATAGAGCACCGCCTTGTTGATGCTCACGTCGATGCCCGCGAGGTGGATCGAGACCCAGGGTTCGAGCTTGAACTCGTTCTGTGGCTGAAACGATTCGTCTTTGCCCGAGCTGCCGAAGATCAACAGCATCAGGATCGCAACCGCGAAATAGGCGCCGACGCCGACCAGGACTTTGGTTTTGGTCTTCATCCAGCCTGCCCTTCGGGCTCGAACAGATGCGCGATCCCCTGGGCGGCGAAGGAGATGGTGAAGAGAGCGAGCAACAGGAAGGCGGCGGAGAGGCCCGCCTCACGCTCGACGATCCCGCCGACCAGCACCGCGGTGACCATCAGCCAGACCCGACCCAGCGTGGTCGCGGCGACGATACCCATCGCCCGCTGGCGGTTACCCGCCGCCAGCTCGGCCACGGTGCGGCGCCCGGCGAGCACCTGGATGCCGCGCTGGGCGAGCCAGGCGGCGGCTGCCACGAGGTAGCCGAGCAGCGGCAGTCCACCGAGCACAAACACGGCAAGGGCGGCGGCTAGCACCAGGAGATCGACATGCTTGGGAGGAGACATAAATCCGCAACAAGCGCCCGTCTTTCGGGCGTGCAAGCGGATGGGTGACTATATCCCAAAGGGCGGTCGATCCGCTTTCTAGAGCCAGTTCGTGCCCCTTGTCACAACCTCGCACAAAGTCCTAGCGCTCCGGCTCGACCGCCTCGAACTCGCCGGTCTCGGGGTCCACGGTTGGGAAGCTGCCGGTCTCGAGCTCGCGGGCGACGGCGAGGTCGACCTGCTCGGTGCCGGGCGCCGGGCGCCCGGCGTCGCGACGGATGCTGACCAGCTGGCGCAGCCGCAGGCGGCGCAGGTTGAGGATCTCCAAGACCTCGACCAGGTAGACGCTGGCCGCCAGCGCGAGCAGGCCGAGGACGGCCATCACCGTGGTCCAGAAGACGTCGAAGTGACCGTGGTTGTCGCTGTAGGGGACGAAGCGCAGGGCGAGGGCGAGGGTGGCCATGACGAAGGTCCAGCCGTAGAGATAGGCGAGCGTGCGCCGTTGCGAGAAGCCGATGTTGGCCATGCGGTGGTGGAAGTGCCAGCGGTCGGCGCGGTAGACCGGCCGCTTGTATTTGAGCCGCTTGGCGACGACGAAGCCGGTGTCGAGGATCGGCACCGTAAGGACGATCAGCGGCAGGAAGAGGGCGATGACGGCATTCGTCTTCAGCGCTCCCTGTACCGCGACCACCCCGAGCAGGAAGCCGAGCAGGTTTGAGCCGGTGTCTCCCATGAAGGTCTTTGCCGGCGGGAAGCCGTCGCGCAGGAAGCCGAGCGAAGCGCCGGCGGTGAGCGCGGCGAGGACGCCGGCGGCGTTGCGCTCGAGCGAGAGCGCGATCACCGCCAGCGCGACCCCGGAGATCACGCAGACGCCGGCGGCGAGGCCGTCGACGCCGTCGATCAGGTTGATCACGTTGATCACCGCGACGATGCCGATCACGGTGCCGACCTCACCGAGCGAGATCGTGCCGCCACCGGGTAGGCCAAGCAGGTGGACCGAGCCGGGATTGACCTGGCCGAGGAAGGGGAAGGTGAAGCTTTCGACCGTCACGCCGGCTGCGACCGGGATGACGACGGCGACCGTCTGCCCCGCCAGCTTGGTCGCGGCACCGAGGTCGTAGACGTCGTCGAGCACGCCGATGACCGTGATCGCCACCGCTCCGACCAGGATCGAGCGCGTCTCGGCGTCCCAGGGAAGCCAGATCAGACCGGCGATCAGGGTTCCGGCGAGGATCGCCAGGCCGCCCAGTTTGGGCGTCGGCACCTCGTGCAGCGAACGCGGCCCCGGCATGTCGATCGCGCCGACCCGGCGGGCCAGCCGGATCGTCGGCCGCACCAGCGACAGGGTGACGACCGCCGCGAGGAGGAAGGCGAGCAGGGCTTCGACGCTGGCCGGCATCGACCCCAGGCTAGTTCGCGTACCTGTCGAACCAGAGGGTGAAGGCGATCAGGCCCCAGAGCTGGCGGCTGAGGTCCGCTCGGCCGGCGCAATGGTCGTCGAGCAGGCCAGAGACGGCAGCGGGCTCGAGCCAGCCCTGACGCGAAAGCGAATCTGCCGAGAGCACCTCGCGGGCGAAGGGCTGCAGTGGCCCGCGCAGCCAGGCGGCGACCGGGATCGAGAAGCCCTGCTTGGGCCCGCGCAGTACCTCCTTCGGCAGGAGCGGCGCCAGGGCGCGGCGCAGCAGCCGCTTCTTCGCCAGGCCGCGCACCTTGAGCGGCGTCGCCAGGCCAAGCGCCGTCGCCGCCACCTCGTTGTCGAGGAAGGGGACGCGCAGCTCCAGCGAGTGGGCCATGCTCGAGCGGTCGGTCTTGACCAGCAGGTCGTCGACCAGGTAGATGCCGAGGTCGACGTCCTGTAGGCGGGCCAGCGGTTCGGCGCCGGCGGTCTCGGCGTAGCGCTCGCGGTAGAGGTCGACCGGGTCCCAGCCGGGGTCGCGCCCGCCCAGCAACGCCGCCTGAGAGCGACGAGAGAAGATTTCCTTCCAGGCGTGGTGGCGCTCCAACGGCGGCAGCGACGAGCCGCGGGCAAAGCGCTTGGCTTTGTAGTCGAAGCTGACCTTGCCGTCGGAGCTGGGCAGCCGCTCGATCAGCGGCGCCGCGAGCGCGGCAAGGCGGCCGACGCGCGGCGCCAGGAGGTCGGCGACGTAGGTGTAGTAGCCCCCGAAGAGCTCGTCTCCCCCCTCGCCCGAGAGGGCGACCTTGACCTCGCCCGCGGCCAACTCGGAGACGAGGTAGGTCGGCAGCGCCGACGAGTCGCCGAAGGGCTCGTCGAAGGCCTCGACCAACTTTGGAAAGAGCTCGACCGCGTCGGGTCGGAGGACGATCTCGTGGTGGTCGGTGCCGTAGCGACCGGCGACCAGCCGCGCCCGCTCGAGCTCGTCGAAGCTCTCCTCCTCGAAGCCAACCGAGAAGGTCTTGACCGGCTCGGCCTGCTCACCGGCGGCGAGGGCCACCAGCCCAGCCGAGTCGACCCCGCCGGAGAGCAGGACGCCGACCGGCACGTCGGCGACGAGGTGGGCGCGGACGGAGTCGCGCAGGGTCTCGCGCAGCTCGTCCGCCAGCTCGCCGGCGGGGCGGCGCCTGGCCTCGGCGGCGGGAACCGGAGCCGGCCGCGCGTAGCGCCGCTGGGTCAACTCGCCCTCGCGCCAGACCGCCAACGTGCCGGGCGGCAGCTTGCGCGCCTCGGCAAAGATCGTCAGCGGCGCCGGGATCGAGTTGAAGGCGAGAAAGGCGACGACGGCGCGCGGGTCTATCTCGCGCGAGAAGCCCGGCTGCTCGAGCATCGCCTTCAGCTCCGAGGCGAAGGAGAGCGTGCCGTCGCGCAGGCGGTAGTAGAGCGGCTTGATGCCGAAGCGGTCGCGGGTGAGCAGCAGGCGCCGCTCGCGGCCGTCCCAGAGAGCGATCGCGAACATCCCCCGCAGGCGCTCGACGAATCCGTCGCCGTGCTCCTCGTAGAGGTGGACGAGGACCTCGGTGTCCGAGGAGGTGCGGAAGCGATGGCCGCGGCCCTCGAGCTCGCGGCGCAGCTCACGGTAGTTGTAGATCTCGCCGTTCTGGACGACGGTGAGGCTGCCGTCCTCGTTGGAGATCGGCTGGTCGCCGTGCTCGAGGTCGATGATCGACAGCCGCCGCATCGCCAACGCCACCCCGCCGTCCGCGAAAACGCCGTCGCTGTCCGGCCCGCGGTGCACGAGCCGCGAATTCATCCGGCGCACCGCCTCGACGTCCGCGCCGGCCCCGGCGACTCCACAGATCCCACACATGGCCGCGCAGTCTCGCAGGGGGCTAGGCGCTTTAGTTGACCAGGAGGACGCTAAAGC
>JASLJO010000211.1 GCA_030152505.1 Solirubrobacterales bacterium
CGCCAAGCCGGTCTGCGCGATCTACTCGACCTTCCTGCAGCGAGCCTTCGATCAGATCGTCCACGACGTCTGCCTGCAGGAGCTCGACGTCACCTTCGCGATGGACCGCGCCGGCCTTGTCGGCGACGACGGACCGACTCACCACGGCGCCTTCGACGTCTCCTACTTCCGGCCGCTTCCCAACGTCGTCGTGATGGCACCGCGCGACGAGGAGATGCTGGTTCACATGCTGCGCACCGCTATCGCCCATGACGGCCCGGCGGCATTGCGCTACCCGCGCGGGGCGGCGGAGGGCGTCGCTCTGCCAGCCGAGCCGCGGGAGATCCCAATCGGCAGTGGCGAGCTGTTGATCAGCGGCGAGCGGGTGGCGCTGCTGGGATATGGCTACGGGGTCGCCGTGGCGCGGCAGGCCGCGGAGATGCTCATCGAGCACGATCTGCATCCGACCGTCGCCGACGCCCGCTTCGCCAGGCCACTCGACGCCGAGCTGCTCGAGCGGCTGGCACTGGGGCATGACCTCGTCGTGACGATCGAGGAGAACGTGTTGCCCGGGGGCTTCGGCTCGGGCGTGCTCGAGCACCTCGAGGACGCCTTCGCCGACCGCCCGGGGGATCGCGCCCGGGTGATGCGGATCGGCCTGCCCGACCGCTACGTCACCCACGGCAAGCCGGCGCTGCTGCGCGAGGAGGTCGGCCTGACGGGGGAGTCGGTGGCCGAGCGGGTGCTGGCGGCGCTGCGCTCCGGCGAGCCGGCCCTGAGCTGAGCCGGACGCGCTCATTCACCGAATTTAAACCTGCGCTTGCACCAAAGCGCTCAATCGGCTAGCCTCCGGCGCGGCCTCCTTGGTGGTCACCGGACTCGTCCCAAGTCGGGGATTGTTTCTGGGGTTACTACAGGGAGAGGAGGCGCGTATCTCTGGATATGCAGGGTCCGTTGGGCAGGCGGACCTATGCCCGCAACCGGCGGCACCACGCCGGTTGCGGTGCACGCATCGTCAGGCGGCCCGCTCGCCGGACATGGCGGCGAAGCGCAGCGTCGCTGGGGTGTCGATGTACTCGCCGGTCTCCAGGAAGCTCTTGAGGCCGGAGAGGATCATCGGCCAGCCGCCGTAGAGCTCGTCGTTGGCGCCCTCGCGCAGCTCGTCGTGGGTGACGCGCAGGCGGCAGGAGGTGCCGACTGGCTCGATCTCCCAGGTGATTCGGGAGGGACCTTCGCGCTTCACCTCCTCGCTCCATTCGGCGACCATCCGCTGGACCAGGCGGCGGGGCGGGTCCTCCTCGATCCGCTCGGCACTCGACGGTGGGGGATCGCCCTGGTAGTCGGGGCCGACCAGGACCTTCATCGTCGTGCCGTCGGTGATCGCCTCCCAGAGGCGCTCCGGCGTGGTGCGGATGTAGACCTCGAACACTTTCTCCATGATGTCCTCCTTTGCCTCGATGTCTTGCTTGAGCCGACTCAGGCCGGCGGCCCAGGGCTCGGCGTACTTGCTCACCCAGCGGTCGTGGACGAGCCGGATCGGCACGGGGTTGAGGAAATGCAGCTTCTCGCGGCCGCGCCGCTTGCTGGTGACCAGGTTGGCCTCTTCGAGCACCTTCAGGTGCTTCATCACGCCGAACCGCGTCATCGGCAGTCGAGCCTCCAGGGCGCTCAGCGTCTGCCCGTCCTCGACGAACAGGGCGTCGAGCAGCGCTCGCCGCGATCGATCCGCCAGCGCCTTGAACACGTCGTCCATGCGGAGAGGTTAGGTGACTTGATAGTCACATGTCAACACCCCGGCGCGACCCGCCGGGGCTCGCGTCGTCAGCCCAGCGTGAGAACTTTCGATTTCGCGCTCTTGCAGCTGCCCTTGGCGGGGGCCTTGGCGTAGTACGACGCGCCGGAGGGCAGCCTGTTGCCGATCGGGATCGCCCACCTGGCGTTGGCGTTGCTCCTGTCGGTGCCGAGCAGCCTGTCGCGTCCGGCCACCTTGCGGAAGAGCTTGACCTTGCGGTGCTTCGCGCAGGCACCCTTGCCGGATTTCAGCGTGCCGTGAAAGGCGGGAAGTTTGAGGCTGACGATGACAGTGGTCGAGTAGCTTGCGCCGGCGGTTGAGACGACCAGCAGTAGCGCGGCAACAAGGGCGACGGCGAGCAGAGCAGAGCGACGGGCGGCCATGACACCTCCAGTTGAAGTTTGTGGCGTCACTCTAGGGAACAGGTTGGCGTAGTGGGGAATTATGTTGTTTATATTCATTTTATGATGACTAGAATAAAAGGACTTGCCCATCGGCTCTCCCCCGGTTAGAGTCGTCATGTGCTGTTCGACGAGGTGGTTGGGAGGCGTCGAGGCGGGGTCGTGGCTGTGGCCCTTGCCGTGTTGGCGTGGGCGTTCATCGTCGTGCCTGCCGCCCAGGCCGGAGGATTCGCGGTCGACAGCACCGCCGACGAAGTCGATGCTGCCCCCGGCGACGAACACTGCTTGACCGCGGGCGGCAGCTGCACCCTCCGCGCCGCGATCGAAGAGGCCGACAGCTTTGAAGAATCAGCCACGATCGAATTCGAAGAAGAAGTCTTCAAAGGCCTGCCGACCGCCACGATCGCGCTGGGCAGTAGCCTGCCGTCGATTGCCGTGCCGATGTTCATCAACGGGCGTACGTGCGACACCGCTGCGGGTGTGGAAGGCCCGTGTGTCGGCATCGACGGGCCGAGTGGTGAATCTGCTCTGGCAATCGACGAAGCCGAAGGAGTCGAAATCTGGGGACTCGCCATAACTGGCGCGCAGACCGCAATCCAGGTCAAGGACTCTCCGCACTTCATGGCACAGGCCAGCTGGTTCGGCGTCAAACTGGACGGCAGCCCTGGCCCAAACGCCACTGGCATCCTGATCGGTTCCGGCTCAGACAAAAGCCTCATCGGCAGCGAAGGTGCCGAACGACGCAACGTCTTCGCCGCCAACAGCGCCGACGGGCTCGACATCCACGGCGCGAGCAACGTCAGGGTTCTGGGCAACTACTTCGGGGTCGAGCCTGACGGAGTCACCCCGGCCGCAAACGGTGGCGATGACATCGAGGTCGCCTCGGTCGAAGGGTTTGAAGCTGTCGGCACCTCGATCGGGATCAGGGTGAGCGTGGCGGCCGCGGCGAGCGCGCAGTGCGACGGCGGCTGCAACGTGATCTCCGGCGCGGGTGAGAACGGCGTGGACCTGGGAGGGGACGGCGAACCCGAGGCAGCCGCCGTCTCGACCGCGGTGGCTGGCAACTACATCGGCCTCGACGCGGCCGGAACGGCGCCGGTCGCCAACCAGGGCGCCGGGGTGAGGGTCGGGAAAGCGGTCCATGCGGTCCTCGGCGGGCCGGCCACCGGGGAAGCGAATCGCATCGACGGGGGCAGTGCCGCCGTGCTCGCGGGGCCGGCTGCCGCCGACCTCGAGGTGATCGGCAACGTCATCGGAGCCGGGGTGGGCGGCGGTGGGGCCCTGGCGCCGCCGGACGCGGGCATCGTCGTCGACTCGGCGGAACTTCCTGGCCCGCTGGCGGAAGCGCAGATCGTCGGCAACGAGCTCTGGATGGACGAAGGCGCCGCGATCGCCCAGCGAGGTGAAGGCGCGTGGATCCTCGACAATCGGATCTTCGGGTCGCAAATCGGGATCGCGACCTCCGAATCGACCGCGGGCCGCGGCAACGTGATCGACGGGAACCTGATCGAAGGTCCGGCCAGCAGCGGGATCTCGATCGAAAACGAGTTCAACGAAATCGTCGACAACGAAGTCCTCGGCGCCGGTGGCGCCGGCATCCGGGTCCAGGGCTCGTCCCTGTTGCCTTTCGAGGTACGCGGAAACGTCATCGGGGGCGATCTGCCGCTGGACGAGAACGTCGTCTCGGAGTCTGGCGGCGATGCGATCGAGATCACGAACCTGGCAGGGACGGCAAACGAAGTCGCCCGCAATCGCGGTACCGGCAACCAGGGCCTCTTCATCGATCTCGTTGCCGCTTCGCCCGGGGAAACGAAATGGCCCAACAACGGGATCGCTCCGCCTGTCTTCACGACCTCGACCCAGGTTGACGCCAGCGGTGCCGCGGCCGAGTCCGCCACGATCCGCGTCTTCCGCAAGCAGTCGCCATCCACGGGCGAGTTGGACTCCTTTCTCGGCAAGGCGATCGCCGACGGCGACGGCAACTGGAAGGTCGTCTATGGGGACGCGATTCCGCCCGGTTCGATCGTCGCCGCCACCCAGACGGACCTTGCGGGTGGCACGTCGGAGCTCTCCACCGCGACCGTGAATTCGGGCCCGGACACGGGAGCCGGCGACGAAGGCGAGGGCAGCCCAGGCGCCGTGGGGTTCGCGGTCGACGTCATCCAGCCGAAAGGCAGGCTCGGCGGGCGCAGACGGCCCAGAACGAGGATCGTCAGGGCTCCGAAGAAGGCCCGGGACGGGACGGCGAGGTTCAAGTTCCGCTCCAACGAGCGCGGCTCGAGGTTCCTCTGCAAGCTCGACCGCCGGCCGTTCGATCTCTGCAGCTCGCCGCGGACGTACAGGCACCTGAGCCCGGGCCGGCATGTCTTCCAGGTACGCGCGGTGGATGCGTCCGGGCACATCGATCGAACCCCGGCGAAGCGAAAGTTCATCGTCTTCGGCTGAGCTATGCGCGCACGCCCTCAAAGCGGGTGGGCAGCATTCCTCGCGGTCGCTCTCATCGCCGCGCTGGCGCCGAGCGATGCCGGAGCGGCGACTGTGGCCAACGGCGATTTCGAGTCCGGCACGCTGAGCGGCTGGCAGGTCAGCAGGGCGACGCAATTCGGCGACTGGTTTGCCTACCGGGGCACCGCTGCCCCGATCGGCAGCAAGAGGCCGACGCCCGCTCACCCCGTCCAAGCTCCGCCTCAGGGCCGCTACGCGGCGATCTCGGACGAGGCCAACCCCGACACGCTGATCCTCTACCAAGACATCTCCCTCGAGGCCGGCCTCAGCCATCAGCTCAGCCTGCTGGCCTACTACAACTCCTACAAACCGATCGGGGTTCCGACGCCGGACACCCTCTCGGTCGATGAAGAAGCTTTGGGAGGGCAGAAGAACCAGCAGTTCCGGATCGATGTCATCAAGCCGGACGCGCCGCTTGAATCGGTCGACCCCGCCGACATCCTTCGCACGCTCTTCGTGACCGGGCCCGGAGCCCCACGAACGATGGCACCGACCAGGTTGACCGCAAATCTCAGCGCCTTCGCCGGTCAGACGGTGCGTCTGCGCATCGCCAACGCGGCGCACGAGGAGGTCTTCAATGCCGGCGTCGACGCAGTTTCGATCTCAACCGCCGCGCCGGGTCAGTCGTCGCATGGCTCGAAGCACGGCGGGCCTGTCCTCTTCAGCCTCGGCAGGATCAAGGCGAACCGGCGCAACGGGACGGCAACTCTGCGGGTGCGGGTGTCCGGTTCCGGCTTGGTGAGGGCAACCGGGAGTCCGGTGGCGGCGGGCGCGGTGCACATGAGGGACGCCGGCAGGCTCCGCAAGCCGATCGAGCCGGTGACCGTCCCTGTCGCCGCGGCCAGGACGGTGATCCTCCATCTGAGGCCGACGCCGTCGGCCCGAGCGACGATGCGCCATGGACGCAGGCTGCGAGTCAAAGTGTCGGTGGCCTTTCTGCCGACCGGCGGCACCGCGGAAGCCTCGTCGGTCCCGGTGCTCTTCAGGCTCGAGGATCGGCAACGCCGCCGTCGTTAGGCAGGCTCATCCTCGTCTGCTGGCATCGGCCATTGGGCCAAATGATCTAAATAGTCTGATAATAACTAGCCTCGATGGCCAATTGCTCTGGCTCCGCCTGGCGACACGCCGGCGGTCACCAGTCATTCGAGGAAAGGAATGAGAGAGAGATGAAAACCAACAAGAGGCTGCTGCTTGCGGGTGCAATCGCGGCATGTGTCGTGCTCGCGGTTCCCGCCCTGGCTCTGGCGTCGGTTTGGAAAGACAAAGGCACGAACGTCACCAAATTCGTCGAAATCGGTCTGTCGGGTGGCGAAGTCTTCGAAGCCGGCGAAGGCAACGGCATGTCGTGCGAAATTCACGCGACGCTGACCACCGAAGGCGGCAGCACCGGCAAAATCACCAAATTCGAAACGATCAAATGCCCGACCGGCTTCGGCAGCTTCAGCAAATGCACGCTGGCCACCGCCACGGCGAAAGGCCTGCCCTGGACGGTCGACGTCAATGCATCGGATCTGACGATCACAAACTGGCACACCAAGCGCACCTTCAGCTCCTGCGGCACCACCGAACTCGACAAAACGATCGGCAGCGTCACAGTGACGCTCAACACGCCGACCGCGATCACCGAAATGGAATTCAGCGGCTCGATCACCGGCTACAAAGCCATCGGGTCGTTCACGGTCGATGCGCCCAACAGCGGTACATACGGAATCGGCTGAACGCCTGGACCCCGATTTCAGGCCCACCCATCGCCCTCTGGCGGCGGGTGGGCCTGCCGCATCTTCTTGCTCGATCAAGGGCGACAGGCTAGGGTGGGGCCATGGCCGTCAAGCTCCACCGCTGCTCAACGATGTGGGTCAAGATCGACGCTCACCCGTGTTGGCGCGTGCAGAAGGCCCTCGACGAGCAGGGGGTCGAGTACGAGGTCGTCAAGGGCCCGCTCCGGCCGGGCAAGCGCGACGACCTCGACTCCCTCTCTGGCCAGCGCAAGTACCCCGTGATCGAGTTCGAGGACGGCCGCACCTATCGGGCGGAATCAGCCGACATGGCAAAGCGGATCAGGGCTGGTGAGCTGTTCGACGACCCACCAGGCCCTACGGCGTCTCCATAGCGGCGTCGCCGGGGCGGAGGCGCAGCAAAAGGCCGACCAACAGATAGGCGATCGCCGCCGCGAGAAGGATGAACTTGCAGCCTGCGAAGATCGTGGCGAGGAGGGGAAAGGCCGCGCCGGCGCCGCTGAGGGTGAGGAGCAGGCAGACGTTCTCGAGGGCGTCGAAGGTGGCGCAGAGGGCTCCGAAGAAGACGGCAACGCCCCCGAATGCGGCCAGACGGCGCCAGTACCGTCGCCGCGCAAGGTCGCGGGCGGCGGCCAGGGCAAGCGTGAGCAACGCGCCGTAGGCGACCAAGAAGCCGAAGTCGATCCAGAGCGATTCGCGGGCGGCGTCCTGACCGTCGTCGCCCCATTCCGTTAGGATCTCGTCCGCCCGGCTTTGACCGCCGGTCAGCTCGAAGGGGATCATCCCCGGCCCGCCGGTGTCAGTCATCCGCTGCTCAGCAGGTGACATCGCAAGGAGCAGCACAAGCGTCCCGACGGCGGCCACGATCATCCCCTGCCAGCGCTTCACGGCCCCCATTATCGCCCTTCGACCCAAACAGAAAACGCCCCGCCGGGGAGGCGAGGCGTTTCTGGGGTTACTACAGGGAGGAGAGATATGTATCTCTATATATGTGATCCGTGGGAGGTAGGTGGGCCCTTTATGTGCCGCGGGGCGAGTCGATGGGAGTCAACTGCCATATGAGCGGCGCCAGGCCCGACCAGGAAGTTTCTAAAGCCCTTTATCGATCCTCTCTCGAAATCCTTGAATCCAGAGTACGAACATACGTGCGATTTGTGTGTGAGGCGAGTCACAGAGACCATTTGGGTGGTAACTCCGGCTCGTTCAAGCGATTGTCCTACCCAATTCTAAGGTGTCGCTAAACATCTGGCAAGGGCTTCTTATGGATTGCCGCATGGGCGGCTGTAACGTACCCCCGTGGCGAAGACCGGCTCCAAAGCACGAATAGACGCGGTTTTGGCCGAGCGGGGC
>JASLJO010000001.1 GCA_030152505.1 Solirubrobacterales bacterium
GGCGACTTGAACAGGACGGTGGTGAGGACCGTCGCCGCGAGGATCAGCCAGGCGGGACGAGCCATGCGCACGGTACCGGCGGTGAGGACCTCCGCCGAGAGGCCGAGCAACCAGACCATGTACTGGGGGCTGAGCACGCGGCTGGTGACGACCAGGAGCAGGACCACGGCGAAGACGAAGTCGCGGCTGACGCTCGCTTCCGCCAGGCGGGCATGCCCCGCGCGTATCGCCCTGGCGCGGAGCCACCACCACGCCGCGGCCGCCAGGAGCACGGCCAGGCCCAACCACTCGAGCACGGTCGCGGCGAGGTCGGCGCTGTCACCGGAGATCTGCCAGGCGCCGTAGCGGATCGCACGGGGCGGGAGATCGCCCGTGAGAACCGCCTTCGCCTGCCATGGCAGCGTCGCCACCGCTTCTTCCTGCAACCCGCGGCCGCTCTGCTCGCCGAGAAACGCAGCCGGATCTCCGAAGGAGATCGCCGAGATGCCGAAGACAAGGGCGAGCACGACAAGAGCGGCCACGGTGGCCTGGATCAGCCGGCGACGGTCCCACTCACCGAAGAGCAGGACGATCGGCCAGACCTTGATCGCCGCTCCCAGACCGGCCAGAGCACCGAACCAGTGCGGACGGCGGTGGATGACGATCAGGGCCGCGATGGCGATCACGGTTGGCACCAGGTCGAAGCGCAGCACCGCGAAGGTGCCGAGCAGGGGCATGCCGAGCAGCCAGACCCAGGCTCCCCTGTAGTTGCCGGAGCGCCGCCCGAGCCACGCCAGCAATCCGAGGCCGGCGAGGTCGAAGAGCAGCATCAGGCCTACGAACGAGTCGCCGTAGGCTCCCGGCCCGAGCCGGGGCAGGAGCATCAAAAAAGCTGCCCCTGGCGGATACTGCCACGATTCCCCGCCGGGAATCGCGTGCCGCGCGGTCAGGTAGTGGGACCAGACCTCATAGTTGTTGACGTCCTGCAGATTCGAGATGTCGATGACGACAAAGGCACGCGTCGCCACCCAAACCCCGACTCCGATCCACAGTAGGCGGTTCCTGGCCAAGCGGCCGGGAGCCTATTTCACAGTGAGCGTGCCTTCCATCCCCGCTTCTCTGTGGCCTGGCACCGAACAGTAGAAGGTGTAGGTGCCGGGTTTCAGGTCCACCGTCGTCGAGGTTTCTTCGCCGGCGATCAGGTCCGTCTTGCCGACGGTTTCGCCCTTTTCGTCTTCGACCGCCACGTCATGGGTGAGACTCTGCGGGTTGTTGAAGTCGATCGTCACCTTGCCTGCCTTCGCCGTCGCTTCGGTGGTCGTGTAGGCGAGTTCGCCACCCGGGTCGGCTTCGAAGTCGACGGTCGAGCCACCGCCGCCCGCTTCGCCACCGGCCTTTGCGGTGCCTTCCTTTGCGGCGCCCCCGGCGCCCGCCGCGGCTTCGTTGCCGGCGGTCGCGGTCGGAGAGGTCGAGTCGTCGCTTCCGCCGCAGGCGACGAGCGCGAGGGAGACAAGTGCAAGAGCGAATAGCGCAGCGAGCTTCTTCATCGGGCCAAGTCCTTTCCTCGGGTAATGCTCAAAGAGACTCTAGACGGTTCTGGACCGGATACGGCTGCGGTCGCAACTCGGTTCAGCGCCCTTTGAACACAGGCGTCTCGCCGCTGAAGAAGGCGATCGCCCCTTCGCGCAGATCCTCGGTGCCCATGCTGTCGGCGATGCCGTGCCGCTCCAGCTGGAGGTGCTCGGTGATGCTGTTCTCGATGCTGACCCCGCAGAGCCGTTTCGACATCTTCACGTAATGGGGCGCCTTCGCGGCGAGCTTCTCGGCCTTCACTCGGGCGGCCTCCATCAGCTCATCGGGTCCCACGACCTCGGATACCAGCCCCTCCTCAAGCGCCTCGGCGGCGGTCATGTTGGCGTCCTCGAGCAGGAGTTCGAGCGCCCGGCTCGGGCCGACGACGCGCGGCAGGAAGTAGGTCATGCCGCCGTCGGGAGAGGCGCCGATCCGGCCGTAGGCGCAGGCGAGGAACGCTTTCTCGGAGGCGATCCTGATGTCGCAGGCCAGGGCGAGCGAGAAGCCGGCGCCAGCCGCGGGACCGTTGAGCGCGCAGACCACCGCGTAAGGGATGCGGCGCAGGTCGACGATCGCCGTGTGCAGGGCCTCGGCCCCCCGCCGTACCTGCGCCGAGAGGGCGGCCTGATCCTCTTCGACGCCCGCTTTGAACGTGTTCACGTCGCCGCCGGAGCAGAAGGCGTGGCCGCTGCCGGTGAGGATCAGCGCCCGCAGCGGCGCTTGGTCGGCGAGCCAGGCGAAAGCGGTTCCCAGCTCGACGATCATCTCGGGGCTCATCGCGTTGAAGGTCCCCGGGCGGTCGAGGGTGAGGGTGCCGATCTCGCCGTCGACCTCGATCCGCATCGTGCTCAGCTCGGGTGGGTTCATCGAGGCCGCAGCCTACCCTTTATCGCGTGCAGGACAGGATCCGCGAACTACCGGACTCGCCCGGCGTCTATCTCTTCCACGGCGCCGGCGACGAGCTGCTCTACGTCGGCAAGGCGCTCTCGATCCGCAAGCGCGTCGCCTCGCACTTCTCCGGCGGCGAGCCCCGGCTCACCTCGCGCGTCGACCGCATCGATTTCCTCGTCACCTCCAACGAGGCGGAGGCGCTGCTCGCCGAGCAGAGCTTCATCAAGCGACACCGGCCGCGCTTCAACATCCGCCTGCGCGACGACAAGTCCTACCCCTACGTCTGCGTCAGCCTCGACGAGGACTACCCGCGCGTCTACTTCACCCGTGAGAGGCACCGCGCGGGCCGCGCCTACTTCGGTCCCTTCTCCAGCGCCAAGCGGGTGCGAGAGACGCTCGACCTGCTCGGCAAGCTCTTCCAGTTCCGCACCTGCGAGGGGGCGGAGCCCGGTCGCCGCTCCGGCAGCCCCTGCCTCGACTACTACATCAAGCGCTGCGGGGCGCCCTGCGTCGGCTACGTCAGCCAAGACGAGTACCGGCGAAATATCGAGGCGATCGTCGACTTCCTCTCCGGCCGCTACCGCCGGGTCGAGGCCGAGGAGCAGGCGAAGATGGAGGAGGCGGCACTGGCGCGCGAGTTCGAGCGTGCCGCCGTCCACCGCGATCGGCTCAAGGCGATCCAGTCGCTGTTCGAGCGCCAGCGCGTCGCCGGCGGCTCGGTCGGCACTGCCGACCTGATCGGAGTCGCCACCGAGGGGGCCGACGCCAACGCCCAGGTCTTTCAGGTGCGCGACGGCATCCTCGCCGAGCGGCAGAGCTTCTATCTCGACAACCAGGCCGAACGCGACCCGGCCGAGGTCGCCGAGGAGTTCATAGGCCAGTACTACTCGGCTTCGCCGGCGATGCCCCGCACCATCGTCGTCGGTCCCTACCTGCGCGACCGCGCCGAGCTGCTGTCGGCGGCGCTGGGGGAGCGGCGCGGCGCCCCGGTCGAGGTGCGCGTCGCCGAGCGCGGCGACAAGCGCCGCCTGCGCGAGCTGGCCGAGCGAAACGCCCGCCTCGCACTCGATCAGGATCGCCTCCGGCGCGAGCATCGCCGCCAGCGCCGGGTCGACTCGCTCGCCGACCTGCGCGAGGCGCTGCGGATGGAGGAGTTGCCGGTGCGGATAGAGGGCTTCGACATCTCCAACCTCGGCGGCGAGCACACGGTCGCTTCGATGGTCGTCTTCGCGGGCGGGGCAACCAAGAAGTCGGACTACAGACGGTTCCGAGTGCGCGGCGAGCGCGACAACGGGTCCGACGACTTCGCTTCCATGCAGGAGGTGTT
>JASLJO010000009.1 GCA_030152505.1 Solirubrobacterales bacterium
GTTCGGCCTGCCGATCGAAAGCCTCGACGCGATGCTGGCCAAGGTCGACGCGGTCACGGTCGAGGAGCTGAGCGAGCTGGCCGCCGAGCTCTACGGCCCGGCGCGGCTCTCGGCCGCCTGTGTCGGCCGCGACGAGGATTGCTTCCGAAAGGCGCTGTCGCCGGTAAGCCAGGAGCTGGCGGCTGCATGATCCGGGTCGGCGTCTCCGGCGCGGCGGGACGTATGGGCAGCACTGTCTGCGAAGCCGTCGAGGGCGCCGCGGACATGGAGCTGATCGCAAGGGCCGACCCGGCGCTCGGGACGGAGCTTGCCGAGATCCTCGACCGGGTCGAGGTGGTCGTCGACTTCACCACCCCGGAGACCGCGCTCGGCAACGCCAAGGCCTGTCTCGACGCCGGCGTTCACGTCGTCCTCGGCACCACCGGCTTCGACCTCGCGGCGCTGCGGGAGGCGGCTGAGGCCGGTGAGGCCAACTGCTTCGTCGCGCCGAACTTCGCAATCGGTGCCGT
Source organism: Solirubrobacterales bacterium (assembly GCA_030152505.1). GTDB lineage: Bacteria > Actinomycetota > Thermoleophilia > Solirubrobacterales > 70-9 > VRUE01. The sequence continues at coordinate 510 of JASLJO010000009.1, forward strand.
GCTGCTGATGGAGGTCTCCCAAACGATCGCCAAGCACATGTCGGAGTGTGAGATCGTCGAGCTGCATCATGACCGCAAGCTCGACGCCCCCTCGGGGACGGCGAAGCGCACGGCCGAGCTGATCGACGCCGCCGGGGGCGATGTTCACGAGCCGATTCACTCGGTGCGGCTCCCGGGCCTGGTCGCCCATCAGGAAGTGATCTTCGGCGGCGAGGGCCAGACGCTGTCCCTGCGCCACGATTCGATCGACCGCGTTTCCTTCATGCCAGGCGTCCTGCTCGCCATCCGCCGCGTCGCCGAGCTGCCCGACCGCTTCACCGTCGGGCTCGAGAAGCTGCTGTAGGTTCATGCCGTGAACGACGAGCTTTCACGTCTCGACTCGACCGCGCAGGCGGAGCTGGTGCGCGACGGCGAGGTGACCCCGACGGAGCTGGTCGAAGCCGCGATCTCGCGTGTCGAGGCGACCAACGACGAGATCAACGCGGTGATCCACCCGCTCTTCGAGGAGGGGCTGGAGGCCGCGAGCGGCGAGCTTCCGGACGGACCGTTCAAGGGCGTGCCCTTTTTGCTCAAGGACCTCGGCGCGGCCTTTGCCGGCCAGCCGTTGCACCTGGGGATGCAGTACCTGAAGGAACGCGACTTCCGCGCCCCGGTCGATACCTATCTGGCGCAGCGCTTCCGCGCCGCCGGGCTGGTGACGATCGGCAAGACCAACTGCCCCGAGTTGGGCATCCTGCCGACCAGCGAGCCGCGCGCCCACGGGCCGACTCGCAACCCTTGGGATCTCGGCCGCACGGCCGGCGGTTCGAGCGGCGGCTCGGCGGCCGCCGTGGCTGCCGGCATGGTGCCGATGGCCCACGCCAACGACGGCGGCGGCTCGATCCGCATCCCGGCGTCAAACTGCGGCCTCGTCGGGCTCAAGCCGAGCCGCCAGCGGACCAGCGAGGGGCCGCTGGCGGGGGACTTCATGTCGGGCCTGACCGCGGAGCTGTGCGTCTCGCGTTCGGTGCGCGACACGGCGGCCCTGCTCGAGGCGGTGCACGGCCCGGCGCCGGGCGATCCATACGTCGCGCCGCCGCCCCTCCGCCCCTATACGGAGGAGGTCGGCGCGGATCCCGGCAAGCTGCGGATCGCCCTCTGGACCGAGACCGTGATCGAGCAGGAAGCCGACCCGCAGGTGGTCGCCGCCGCGCGTGCAGGGGCAAGGATGCTGGAGGAGTGCGGCCACGAGATCGAAGAACCGGACCTCAGCGTCCTGCAGAGCATCGACGTGATCGAGCCCTTCCTGGTGCGCTGGGCCGCCGGGCAGGCGCAGGCCCTCGACCAGCTGGGCATGGTGGGCGGCCGGCCGATCGGACCCGACGACGTCGAGCCGCTGACCTGGGCGCTGGCCGAGATCGGCCGGGAACGCAGCGCCGGCGACTATCTGACCGCGGTCGGGCAGCACCAGGTGATGAGCCGGATGCTCGCCGGCATCCACGAGTCCGGCTTCGACCTGCTGCTGACGCCGACCATGGGCGAGCCGCCACCTCCGCTCGGAACCTTCGACGACTCCGGCCCGGACCCGATGGCCGCCTTCGAGCGCGCCTTCCTCGACGGCTGCTTCACCGCCGCCTTCAATGCCACCGGACAACCGGCGATCTCCCTTCCCCTGCACTGGAGCGAGGCGGGGCTGCCGATCGGCGTTCAGCTCGTCGCACCGCTGGGCGGCGAGGACGTCCTGCTGCGCGTCGCCTCACAGCTGGAGCAGGCGGCGCCCTGGACCGACCGGCTCGCCCCGACCGTCGCCGTATGACCGTCCCGATACGCTGCCTGCGATGAGTGAGATCCGGGGACTTCTGACGGCGATGGTGACTCCCTTCGAGGAGTCGGGTGCGGTCGACGAAACCGCCACGCGCAATCTCGCCCGCTTCCTGATCGAGAACGGCTCGCACGGGCTGGTCGTCGCCGCCACGACCGGCGAGTCGACCACCCTCGACGATGCCGAGCACATCGGCGTGCTTCGCGCCGTCGTCGACGAGGTCGGCGGCGAGACGCTGATCGCCTGTGGGACGGGCACGAATGACACCAGGCACTCGATCGAGCTGACCAAGGCGGCTGCGGACGCCGGTGCCGAAGCAGCCCTGGTCGTCACCCCGTACTACAACAAGCCCAGCTTTGCAGGGATCCTTGCCCATTTCGAAGCGATCGCCGCAGCCGTCCCGGAACTGCCTCTGATCGCTTACAACATTCCCTCGCGGGTGATCGTCAACGTCCCCCCGGCGGAGCTGGCCGAGCTGGCGAAGATCGACAACGTCGTGGCTGTCAAGCAGGCCAACAACGACGACCTCGGCCCCATCGAGGGCATGAACGTCGTTGCGGGCAACGACGAGATCTACCTGAGGACCCTCGAGCTGGGCTTGGCGGGCGGCATCCAGGTCGCCTCGCAGCTCGTTGGGCCGCAGATGCGCGAAATCTGGGACGCGATCGAGGCCGGTGATCTGGATCGCGCCCGCGAGATCGACGCGGGCCTGCGGCCGCTCTACGAGGCGCTCGCGATCAGCACCAACCCGATGCCGATCAAGGCGGCGTTGGAGATGGCCGGGACGATCCCGTCGGGCACGCTGCGGCTGCCGATGGTCGAGCTCGATGGGGCGCAGCGCGAGGTCGTTCGCAGGGCGCTCGACGCAGTCGGCGTCGCGGTGAGCTCGTAACTGTGCCCGGCAAGCTGCGAGTACTGCCGCTCGGCGGTCTGGGCGAGATCGGCAAGAACATGACCGTGGTCGAGTACGACGAAAAAATCATCGTCGTCGACACCGGCCTGATGTTCCCGACCCCGGAGATGCTGGGCATCGATCTGGTTCTGCCGGACTTCTCCTACCTGCGCGATCGCGTCGAGGACATCGAGGCGATCGTCCTCACCCACGGTCACGAGGATCACGTCGGTGCGCTGCCCTACGTGCTGCGCGAGCTCGGCATGCCGCCGGTGATCTACGGCGGGATGCTGACGATCGGCATGGTCCGCTCAAAGCTCGACGAGCACAAGCTGAAGGACGCGCCGCTGGAGGAGCTGGAGGCGGGAGAGAAGGTCGAGCTGGGGCCGTTCGAGCTCGAGCTGGTTCACCTCTCGCACTCGATTCCCGATGCTCGTGGCGTCATCATCAGCACCGAGCTCGGCAAGGTGCTGATGACTGGCGACTACAAGTTCGACCAGACCCCCGTCGACGGCCGGCCGGCTGACATCTCCCGGTTGGCCGAGCTGGGCCGTGAAGGCCTGCTGCTGCTCTGCGGCGACTCGACCAACGCCGATCGGCCGGGGATCGCGCCTTCGGAGTCCAGCGTCGGCCCGGCCCTGCTGGAGACCTTCGAAGCCTGCGGGGGCAGGGTCATCGTCACCTCGTTTGCCTCCAACATCCACCGCGTGCAACAGGTGATCGACGCCGCGGTCGCGCTCGACCGGCGGGTCGCCCTGGTCGGCCGTTCGATGCGCAAGAACTTCAACATCGCCTCCAACCTGGGTATCGCCAAGGCACCGTCCGGGCTCTTCATCCAGCCGCGCGAGATCGAGGACTTCCCCGACGAGAAGGTGATCGTGATCTCCACCGGCAGCCAGGGCGAGCCGCTCTCGGCACTGCGGCGGATGGCCAACAACGACCACCGCGACGTCGAGCTCCACTCCGGCGATACCGTCGTGTTCTCGGCGACGCCGGTGCCCGGCAACGAGCGCGCGGTGAACGAAACGATCGACCGGATCTACGAGATCGGCGCCACGGTGGTGACCGCCAAGGAGGCGCCGATCCACGCCTCGGGCCACGGCTGGCAGGAGGAGCTGAAGCTGATGCTCAACCTGACCGGGCCGCGCTACGTGATGCCGGTGCACGGCGACCACCAACGCCTGCGATTGCACGCCGGGCTGGCGCACTCGGTGGGGATCGAGCCCGACAGGGTCTTCCAGGGGCGCAACGGATTGCCGCTGGAGATCGATTCGGACGGCGCACGCTTCGGTGAGGAGGTGCACGCCGGTGTCGTCTACGTCGACGGCGTCAACGTCGGCGAACCGGACGACGTCGCCCTCCGCGATCGGCGCGAGATCTCCGCCGACGGCATCTTCATCGTCGTGGCGACGATCTCCGCCGAGGACGGCAGCATCGTCGCCGACCCGGAGGCCATCGTCCGCGGGGTCGCCCTGCCCGAGGGCGAGGAGGCACTGGTGGAAGAGCTGAAGGACGTCGCCGAGGACTCGCTCGAGGATGCCGCCGAGGCGGGAACCCGAGAGCTGCACCTCATTCAGGAAGACCTGCATGATGCGATCGCCAAGCTCGTCTACGAGCGGCTGCGCAGCCGACCGATGATCCTGCCCGTAGTGGTTGAGGTGTGAGTCGCCAACCAAGCCGCCCCCGGACGCGGGAGTGAGGGGCCATCCATATCTGATCTCTGGCTCCTCACGGGAGCAGAGGAGGCGGCGCCTATAGGAAGGGCCCGCCGGTCGCGTTGGGGAGAACCGGCGGGCCCTTGTGTCTCGTCCGCCAGAGAAGCTAGGTCGGGACGCTAAAGCCGGTCTAAAGCAGGGTTAATTTCCCGCTCAGACTGGGCGTCCCGCAGGGGCAGGCGAACGCGGAAGAGTGCGCCGCCGAGGTCGGACTCGCCGACCTCGGCGCTTCCCCCGTGCGAGGCGGCGACCGCGCTGACGATCGCCAGGCCGAGTCCGCTGCCCCCGGCAACGGCGGTGTCGGCCGGGCCCTCGCCGCGGACGAAGCGCTCGAAGATCTGGTCGCGCCGCTCGAGGGGAACACCCGGCCCGTCGTCGGCGACCTCGACCACGGCGCTGCTCCCCTCCGCGCGGAGGCGAAGCTCGATCGTCGAGCCCGGAGGCGTATGGCGGACCGCGTTGTCAAGCAGGTTGAGCACCATCCGGTGCAGCTCGTCGGGGTTTCCCTCGACCGGCAGGGGTCGGTCGTTCTCGACCCGGAGCTGGCGTTCGCCGACCGTCGGCGCGACCTCGGCGGCCGCGTGCCCAGCCGCCTCGGCGAGGTCGCAATGCGTGCGGACGCCGATCCGGCCCGCATCGGCACGGGCGAGCAGGAGGAGGTCGCCGACGAGGCGGCTCATGCGGCCCGATGAGCGCAGGGCCGAGTCGACCATCACGCGCTCGTCCTCCTGCCCTGGAGATTCGAGCGAGGCCTGCAGCAGCTCGAGGTTGGCGAGGATGCTGGTCAGGGGGGTGCGCAGCTCGTGCGAGGCATCGGCGACGAACTCGCGCTGGCGGCGCAACGCCGCTTCGCGCTCGGAGCGGGCGGCGTCGAGCGAGCGCAGCATCTGCTCGAGCGTCAGCGCAAGCTCGCCCACCTCGTCGTCAGCGCGCGGTTGGGGCATGTGGTTGGAGGGATCGCCGGTGTCGGCGATGGTGCGCGCGGCGGCGGTCAGCGAGGAGATCGGTCGCATCGCCCGGCGTGCAATCGCCACCCCGGCCAGGCTGGCGAGCAGAGTCGCGCCGATCACCCCCGCCGCGATCAGCAGCCAGAGGCGATCGACGGTCGAGTCGATGTGCCGCTCGTCGCGGCCGTACTGGACGTAGCCGGCGATGCGCCCGGTCTGACCGCTGCGCAGGGCGACGGTGATGACGCGCATCTCGCCGACGGTGTGGACGCCGGCCAGCGGAGGGCCGAGCTCGGCGGCGTTCGGACTGGCGTCGAGCTGTTCGCCGCTCGGGTTGTAGATCCGCACCGATGCGTCGTTGGGACTGGCGAAGTCGGCCAGGTCCGGCTCTTCGACGATCAGCGTGTTGGTGATGGTGTCGACGATCCGCACCTGCGAGGCCAGGGTGGCGACGGCGCCCGTCATCTCGCTATTGAAGTCGTCGCGCACCCGCTGAGCGGCGAGATTGCCGACGATGACGCCAAAGAGGACGAGGATCGCCAGGGTGAGGCCGGCGGAGACCGCGGCCAACCGCCAGCGGACGGGCCAGTTACCGGGACGTAGCGCGGCGCCCCGGGTCATCTATGCCTTCAAGACGTAGCCGGCGCCGCGTTTCGTGTGCAGCAGTCGTGACTCCTCGCCCTCCTCGAGCTTGCGGCGAAGGTTGGATATGAAGACGTCGATGGTGTTCGTGGCGGCCATCGGGTCATAGCCCCAGACCTCGTCGAGCAGGCGCTCACGCGAGACGACGAGGCGCTCGTTGTGCATCAGGTATTCGAGCAACTCGAACTCGCGGTTGGTCAGCTCGATCTCGCGCTCACCGCGGCGCACCTCGCGCGTGTCCGGATTGAGCGTCAGGTCGCCGACCTGCAGCGAGGCCGACCCCCGCGGCGGCCGCCGGCGCAGCAGGGCCCGGATCCGGGCCAGCAGCTCCTTGCGCTCGAAGGGCTTTCCCAGGTAGTCGTCGGCGCCACTGTCAAGGCCACCCACCCGGTCCTCGGTCTCGGTGCGCGCGGTCAGCATCAGGATGGGCACGTCGCTGTCGGCGCGCAACCTGCGGCAGACCTCGACCCCGTCCATGCGCGGAAGGCCGAGGTCGAGCACGACCAGGTCGGGCAAGAATCCCGCGGCGAGGTCGAGCGCTTCGACCCCGTCGCCAGAGGTGCGCACCTCATAGCCCTCGTTGCGCAACGAGCGCCGCAGCACGTCGGCGATTTCCTCGTCGTCCTCGATGACGAGCACCCGCCCGCCGGCCGCATCCGCCCCGTTCGCATTGGCAAGCATCGCAATGATGTTAGCCCGGCGCCGGCGGCCGTTCGCATGCTTTTAGCGCGAATTTAGGCGCGGAGATAGCGGGAAAGAGGCGACTTCCGAAGCAGTTGCCATCTGCCTCGCTTGCCATGATCGGCCAGCCGTGAGCCCATCCGCCGCCGTCCATCTGCATGCCCACAGCGAGTACTCGCTGCTCGACGGCGCCTGCAAGATCGAGGCGATGGCGGCACGGGCTGCGGAGCTGGGGCAGCCGGCGCTGGGGCTTACCGACCATGGTGTGATGAACGGCGCGGTCGACCTCTACAAGGCCTGCAACAAGCACGGGATCAAACCGATCGCGGGTCTCGAGGCCTATCTGGTCGACGACGTCGGGACGATCAAGGAGAAGCCCAGGTACGAGCGCAACCACCTCACCCTTCTGGCCGAGACCGACGCCGGCTTCGCCAACCTGGTCAAGCTCACTTCGGCGGGCTTTCTGCAGGGGTTCTCGCGCGGCAAGGCCAACGTCGACATGGAGCTTTTGGCCGCCCACGCCGAGGGCGTCATTGTCCTCACCGGGTGCCTGCAGTCGCGCTTCTGCCGGCGCCTGGTCGAAGAGCGCGAGGACGATGCGCGTGCCCATCTCGACGAGCTGATCCAGGCTTTCGGGCCCGAGCAGGTCTACTTCGAGGTGCAGAAGAACGGCATCGAGGAGCAGGAGAAGGCCAACCAGGGGATCGTCCGCTTTGCCCGCGAGCTGAACCGCCCGCTGGTCGGCACCGCCGACGTCCACTACCTGCGGCGCGAGGACTTCGACAACCATGCCGCGCTGCTATGCGTGCAGACCAAGTCGACCCTCGAGGCGCCGAAGATGAGCTTCGACACCAACGAGTTCTACCTCAAGAGCAACGAGGAGATGGCCCAGTCCTTCGCCGAGTGGCCGGAGGCGATGCCGACCACGTTGGAGATCGCCGAACGCTGCGAGCTCGACATCGAGCTGGGCAAGCTGCTGCTGCCGCGCTACCCGACCGAGGACGGCTCCGAGCCGGAGGCGATGCTGCGGCGGATCGCGGACGAGGGGCTGCGGGGGCGCTATGGAGACCCGCCGCCGGCCGAGGCGGTCGAACGGATGGAGTTCGAGCTCGGCGTGATCGAGGAGATGGGCTTCTCCTCCTACTTCCTGATCGTCTGGGATTTCGTCCGCTATGCCAAGGAGAACGGGGTCGCCGTGGGACCGGGGCGAGGCTCGGCCGCCGGCTCGATCG
>JASLJO010000072.1 GCA_030152505.1 Solirubrobacterales bacterium
GTTCGGGGAAGTTCTTCGAGCCGATCGTCAGGGTGACTTTCCCGTTCTTCGGGTTGGAGACGATTGCGCCGCCGCCTTCTGCTCCCCCGCTTTCGGTGCTGTTGTCATCGCTTGAGCCGCAGGCAGCGACTCCGAGACTGAGGAGAAGCGCGAGCAGCACTGCTACCGAGGCGCGCGCCCTCTGGGTCGTGGTTCTCACTGTGCTTCCTCTCTTGTCGATTGCATTGCGGTCGTTTTTGAACAGGTCAGGCTGCACTCAACTTCAAGCCTCTCGCAGTGAGCAGACGTTGCAGTCCCGCGAGCGAGAACTCGAGCACCAGGGCCAGCAGGGCGACCAGGATCGCTCCTGCCAGCACTCCGTTGTCGCCATATACGTTGCCGTTGATGATGAAGTCGCCGAGAGTCAGGACCCCGGCGATGGGAGCGATCGTCGCCGTAGCCGCAATCGCGATCGTCGCCCCACGGATGCCGGCGAAGATGGTCGGGATCGCCAGGGGAATCTCCACTCTGCGGAGGATTTCGAGCTCGGTCATGCCCATGCCGCGAGCGGCGTCGACGGTCGAGTGGTCGACCTGGCGGATGCCGACGAAGGCGTTGGCGAGTATCGGTGGCACGCCGAGCACCGCGAGGGCGATCGTCAGGTTGAGCACCCCGACCCCGATCGCCGCTGCCATGAAGGCGATCAGAGCCAGCTCCGGTATCGCCCGGCCGGCGTTGCCGACCGCGATCGCGAACAATTCACCCGTTCCCCGATGGCCCAGATAGAGGCCGAGTGGAAGCGCCACCAGCAGCGCCAGCGCCAGCGCCAGCACCGTGAGTTCGAGCTGGTTGAGAGTGAGTTCGACCACCTGTTCGATGCCCCCGACCTTCTTGCCGCCGGTGACGTTCGAGTTCTGCGGGGTGAAGATGAATTCGATTGCACCCTCGATCGAGGCGAGCACGGGGTGGGGGATGACGGCACCGATCATGCGGCCGCCCTCCGCCAGGGCGTCAGCAGGCGCTGGATCCCGAACAGGATCAGGCCGAAGATCACCGCCATCGCAAAGGCGATGCCGCCGGCGATGATCAGGTTGGTCATGAAGTCAATCCCGCCCTTGAGGATCGGTTCACCGAGCCCGCCGCCGCCGGCGAACGCGGCCAGCGTCGCTATCGCCACCGTGCTGACCGTGGCGATCTGCAGGCCGGCGACTATCTCTGGCGTTGCCAGCGGTAACTCGACCTTCCAGAGGATCTGGCGGTCGGTCAGCCCCATGCCGCGTGCCGCGTCCTTGACCGAATCCGAGACGTTGGCGAGCCCGACCATCGTGTTGCGGTAGATGATCTGCAGCGTGTAGGCGGTGAGGGCGATGATCGCGGTGTCGCGCCCGCGGCCGGTGATCGGCAACAGCAGAAAGAAGAAGGCGATGCTCGGGATCGTGTAGAGGACTCCGGTTCCGGCGAGCAGAGGCGGCTGCAGCCAGCGGTGGCGGTGCGCAAGAAGCGAGAGGGTGAGAGCGATGAGGAAGCCCAGAAGGACGGAGATGGCGACGAGTTCGAGGTGTTGGACCGTAGGCGTCCCGTAGCGGTCGATGTTTTCCTTGGCCCAGTCGAAGCAGAAGACCTTGTCTGGGTTTGCCTGACAGGGGAGGGTCTCCGAGGTGCGCTGGTGGAAGAAGTCCTTGCCGACTTCCCCGACGGCGGCCAGCGAGAGCAGGTGGCTATTCATGCGGCCGCTCCACGGCGCCGCGCTCCTCGGACCTCGCCTTTGGCGAGGCGAGGAACTCGGAGATGATCTCGACCGAGAGCACCCCGTCGATGCGGCCGCGGTGATCGGTGACGGCGGCGTACTGCGCCTCGCCCTGGAGCAGGTCGGCGAGCGCGTCGCGCATCACGTCGTCGCGGTCGAGCAGGGGGCCGAGTGGGAAGTCGGCCTGCGCGGGCACAGTATCGGCGGCGAGATCACGCTCGGAGAGCCAACCCAGTGGCCGCCGCTCGGAGTCGACCAGCAGCGGGTAGGGGACCTCGGCGCCCTCCAGCTTCGCCCGCACCTCCGCGGTCGCCTGGCCGACGTGGGCGAGCGGCGCCTCCCAGAGGTCGATGTCGGCGACGCGCATCAGTGCCAGCCGCTTCAGCGCCCGGTCGGCACCGACGAAGTCCTCGACGAACTCGTCGGCGGGGGCCATCAGCAGCTCGGCAGGGGTTGCATATTGGGCGACATGGCCGCCCTTGCGCATGATCGCGATCCGGTCTCCCATCTTGATCGCCTCGTCGATGTCGTGGGTGACGAAGAGGACCGTCTTGCGGATCTCCGCCTGGAGGCGGAGGAACTCGTTCTGAAGGCGCTCGCGAGCGATCGGGTCGATCGCGCCGAAGGGCTCGTCCATCAGCATCACCAGGGGGTCGGCGGCGAGCGCCCTGGCGACGCCGACGCGCTGCTGCTGGCCGCCGGAGAGCTGCACCGGGTAGCGGCCCGCCAGCTCGGCTTCGAGCCCGATCAGCTCGAGCAGCTCCTCGGTGCGCGCCGCGATCCGGTCCTTCTTCCAGCCGAGCATCCGCGGCACGGTGGCGATGTTCTCGGCGATCGTGCGGTGGGGAAAGAGGCCGACCTGCTGGATCACGTAGCCGATCTCGCGTCGCAGCCGCGCCGGGTCGCGCTCGCGCACCGACTCGCCACCGATCTTCACGTCCCCCTCCGTCAGCTCGACCGTGCGGTTGACCAGCCGCATCGCGGTCGTCTTGCCACAGCCCGAGGGGCCGACGAGCACACAGACCTCGCCGGCCGGGATCTCCAGGTTCAGTCGCTTGACCGCGGGCTCGGCCGAATCACCGTAGCGCTTGGTCGCGTTCTCGAAGCGGACTGCTGCGGGCACTCAGGTTGAGCCTATACCCAACCTGTCGGTTCTCTCACGGGCACGGGCGACGATCTCCTCGATGCCCTCGACCACCCCGCCGCGCATCAGTGCGCGGCCGGCGACGACAGTGGCGTCGACGACTGCGCCGCTCGCGGCGTAGACGAGGTCGGAGGCGAGGTCGCCGACGCCGAGCTCGGCCGAATCGCCGCGCAGGAGGAGGAAGTCGGCGGGCGCGCCGGGCACGAGCGAAGGGTTGCCGCCGCTCTCCGTCAAGACCCCATTGCGCAGCAATGGCGCGCGGGCGCCATTGGCGATCTCGAGCGCCTCGTCGGCGGGGAGGACGGTGGGGTCACCGGCGCTGTGGCGCTGGCTCAGGGCGAAGACCTTGAGGTCGGCGAGCAGGTCGAGCGAGTCGTTGGAGCCGGCGCCGTCGGTGCCGAGGCCGACCGCGATGCCGGCGCGCCGTGCCGCCGGGTAGGGCATGACGCCGCCGACCGCGAGCTTCATGTTGGCGACCGGGTTGGCGACGACGGTGGCGCCACGCGCCGCGATCAGCTCCAGCTCGGCCTCATCGAGCCACACTCCGTGGGCGAGGACGGTGCGCTCGCCGAGCAGGCCGAGGCGGTCGAGGTAGGCCGCCGGCCGTTCGCCGTGGGCGGCGAGGCAGTCTTCGACCTCCTTCTCGGTCTCGGAGAGGTGGATGTGGAAGGCCAGGCTGCGCTCGGCCGCAACCTGGCCTGCCCAGCGCAGCAGTTCTTCGCTCACCGCGTAGATCGAGTGCGGGGCAAGTGCGGCGTCGATTCCATCGGCTCGATCGGCAAGGGCATCGAGCTCAGCCGCGACCCGCGCCTGCGTCTCGACGGTGCGCCCATCGAGGTCGAACAACGGCCCGCCGATCGTCGCTCGCAGGCCGGCGTCCTCGACCGCCCGCGCCGTCGCCTCCGGCTGCCAGTACATGTCCCAGAAGCGGGCGGTGCCGGTGCGGATCATCTCGGCGCAGGCGAGCCGCGTGCCCCAGTAGACGTCCTCGGCCTCGAGCTTCGCCTCGACCGGCCAGATCTTCTCCTCCAGCCAGCGCATCAGCGGCAGATCGCCGCCGTAGCCGCGGAACAGCGTCATCGCCGCATGCGTGTGCCCGTTGACCAGTGCCGGCACGACCGGCATCCCGCCCGCCTCGATCACCTCGTCCCCGTCTTGGGCCGCGACGTCGGGTCCCACCGCCTCGATCACCCCACCCACGCAGCGCAGCCCGACCGTCGCGCGATCCAGTACGGCGCCGGTGATCGTCAGGCCACCCACGTCCCCTCCCCCGGGGGTGCCGGTGGAACGGTGTCCATATGGACCTCGGAGCACCGGCACGTCATCGGGCGAGCTCGGGGAGGGTTGTCGCCAGATCGTCGCGGAGGCGGGTGGCATTGCGCTCGCGGTCGCGGTCGAGCTCGGTTGAGGAGAGGGGGCGGGCGGCGATGCCGTTGGCGAGGTTGTCGACCACGCAGACGGCGGCGTAGGCGAGGCCCAGCTCGCCGGCGACGATGCACTCGGAGGCGAGCGTCATCCCGACCAGGTCGGCATGAGCGGCGAGCAGGCGGACCTCGGCCGGCGTCTCGAAGCGGGGGCCGTTGGTCTGCCAGTAGACGCCGCCGTCGCGCAGCGGTCCGGCGCCGCTCGCCTCCCAGGCGGCGAGGACCTCGGCTCGCCAGTCGGGGTCGAAGCCGGCAATCCTGTGGCCGTGTGCATCGTCGAAGGTCGTGACCGTCACTTGCAGGGCGATGAAGTCGTGAGGACAGACAAAGCTGCCGACGCCGAGCTCGGCGTCGAGCGAGCCGACCGAGCAGACCCCCAGCACGCGGTCGCAGCCCGCCTCGGCCAGCGAGCGCAGGTTGGCGGCGTGATCGATCCGATGGGGCAGGACGTAGGCGCCATCGGCAGCGCCGTGACGCTGCAGCACCACGGCGTGCGGCTCTGCCGCCGCCGCGACGGCGCCGCCGCCTGGGCCGACGGCGCCGCTGCCGAGGATGACCGCAAGGAGTCCCACGCCGCGTGATCCTACGTGCGCGGTAGAGGTTTGAACCGCATAGCGGTTCAAACCTCTACCGCGAAGGTGATTTGAGCTTCGGCAGGGGTATCTTGAGCGGCATATGACCGATCGGCCATCGGGGAGGCAGGAGACCGAGGACGAGCGCCTCGACCGCAACCTCGGCGAGCTGCTGCAGGAGCTGCGGGTGGCCTTGCCGGGGGTTCAGGTCCTCTTCGCCTTCCTGCTGGCGGTGCCGTTCCAGCAGAACTTCACGGAAATCACCGCCTTCCAGGAAAAGGTCTATTTCGTGACGCTGATCTTCACCGCGATCTCAGCCGCGCTGCTGATCTCGCCGACCGCCTACCACCGACTGACCTTTCACCTGCAGCAGAAGAAGGAGTTGGTCCACGTCTCCAACCGGCTCTCGATCGCCGGCCTCGGCTTCCTCGCCCTGGCGATGACGGGCGCCATCGTGCTGATCACGGACGTGCTCTTCGGTGCCATCCCCACCGCCCTCTTTGGCGCCTGTGCCGGCGCGATGTTCGTCCTGCTCTGGGGACTGCTGCCGCTGCGTCGCCGGATCAGCCTGACGCAGGTGGAAAAAGAGTCCGAGGGAAGCGAGGGGGGCCGTTCGGGCTCAGCATAGAGGCGCGTGCTCGCCCTCGGCGCGCTGACCCCAGAGGCCGATCATCTCGTCGGCGAAGCGGTCGACCAGCGTGACCCCCGGCGAGTGGGCGAAGAGCATTTCCAGGTCGAACTCCCAGACCAGGATCTTCACGTCGAGGCTGACCGGCAGGTCTTCGTCGACGTTCTCACCAAGGACCTCGTAGGCCTCGCGCAGGACGGCGACGTTGGCGGCCTTGTCGGCGGCGAAGATCGCTCGTGCCTGCGGCCCGGCCGCGGCAACACGCTCGCGGTGCTCCCGCTTGCGTTCCTCGTAGTCGGCGATCGAGGCGTCTTCGGTCAGCACTTCGACCAGCGTCGTGACCTCGTCGCCGAAGCGCCCGCGCAGCGAGTCCGGATCGGCCTTGGCGTGCTCGGCCACGTCATGCAGCAGGCCGGCCGCAAGTACCTCCTCGGCATAGTTGTGCTCAGCGAGCAGATCGGCGACCGCCAGCGAATGGTCGATGAACGGGATCTCCTCGCAGCCGGTCTGGCGAAGCTGGCCGGCGTGGGCCTGCCGGGCGACGGAGAGAGCGCCGCGGACAAGCGCGGAGCGCGCGGCTTTGGACTCGATCCGCCTGGCAGGAGGAGTCATTCACCGTGCAGGGTAACGGACCAAACGAAAAAAGCACTCCATTCGTACCAAAAGGGGACAGATGTCTGGCTTAGGCTGCAGGGACAGCGCGGGACGCCGGTGCGTGCACGTCCAGCTCCGCCCCCTCGACGCCGAGCTCGACCGTCGCCGGATCGCCGCCCTCGCTCGCCCAGCGCTCGCGCGCTTCGCGCTCCAGCCAATCGAGTTGTTCGTCTGAGTGCAGCGGATCGTGGTGGAAGAGGACGGTGTGCCCGGCGCCGGTGCGACGCGCGAAGCTGAGCGCGTGAGAGAGCGAGGAGTGACCCCAGCCGAGGTGCTCGGGGTACTCGGAGTCGGCGTACTGGCCGTCGTGGATCAGCAGTGAGGCGTCCTGGGCGAGGCCGAAGCCGGAGATCCACTCCTCCTCGAGCGTATCGAGGTCGGCGCCCAGGGCCGGCTCGTGGTCGGGGATGTAGGCGAGGGAGTCCTCGCCGTCGTCGATCCGATAGCCGAGCGTCGGCCCGCGGTGGGAGACGGAGGCGGCGCGAATCCGCGCCGGGCCGATCTCCCACTCGCTCTCCGGAGTGTGGCGAAAGGAGACGTCGCAGGGCAGCTCGCGCACCTCGACCGGGCTGAGCGGCGCCGAGATGTAGCGGGCGATGCGGTCGCGCAGCGAGGCCTCGGGCGAGGCCGG
>JASLJO010000320.1 GCA_030152505.1 Solirubrobacterales bacterium
CCCAGCATCTGCGCCGAACAAGGCCTCGTGCATCCGCTGGTTGCCTGAGGAACTGGCGTCGCTGCTCCCTACAACCCCATCAACTTGCCGAGGATCTCCTTCATGAGTTCCGAGCATGGCACGGAGGAGCACGCGGGGTCATCCGCGCATCCAAATCCACCAAATTTGGTACGCGCAAAGTCGCAAGCTCGGTCTGCTCCGTGCGTTCTATCTACTGATGCGAACATCGAGCTGGGCGCTGCGCTGGATCGCGGTAGTCGTCGTCATGGCTACGGCAATCGTCGTGCTGCCCGGTGGCCGGGCCGTAGCGGCTGTCGATCCCTGCGCCCCCCCTGTCGCCAGCCAGGTTGCGTGCGAGAACACGAAACCCGGGGATCCGCCTTCGGACTGGCAGGTCAACGGCATCGGTGATGCGACGATCCAGGGGTTCGCCACGTCGATGAGCGTCAACCTGGGTCAAACGATCGACTTCAAGATCAAGACTCCGGCGAGCGCCTACCACATCGACATCCTGCGCCTCGGCTACTACGGGGGCGATGGGGCCCGCATCGTCGCCTCGAACATCAAACCTTCGGCATCGTTGCCGCAGACGCAGCCAAGCTGCTCCACGAGCAGCTCCACCGGCCTTGTCGAATGCGGCAACTGGAAAGTCTCGGCGTCGTGGACCGTTCCGGCCAACGCCGTTTCGGGTCTCTATATGGCACACCTCGTGCGCAACGACACCGGCGGAGAGAGTCAGATCTTCTTCGTTGTGCGCGACGACTCCAGTCACTCGGATGTCGTGCTCAAGACCTCGGACTCGACCTGGCAGGCGTACAACGCCTACGGTGGCAACAGCCTCTACACGTGCACGGTCTCCTGTCCGAGTGGAAACCCGGGTGGCTACAAGGCGGCGTACGCGGTCTCTTACAACCGCCCGTTCGACGGCACCCTGGCCACCGACAATGGATATTCCAACCCGCTGTACGCCGAGTACCAACTGATTCGCTTCCTCGAGCGCAACGGTTACGACCTGAGCTATGTCTCCCAGCACGACATCGACGCCAATGGCGCCCTGCTGAAAAACCACAGGGTCTTCATCTCGAGCGGCCACGACGAGTACTGGTCGCCGGGTGAGCGTCAAAGTGTTGAAGCCGCCCGTGACGCGGGTGTGAGTCTCGCGTTCTTCAGCGGCAACGAGATGTTCTGGAAGACGCGTTGGGCAGCTGGCTCAGACGGCTCGAACACGCCGTACCGCACGCTCATCACCTACAAGGACACCCACTTTCCCGCTCCGGTGGATCCGGCGGGCCCTAGCGTTACGACGAGCACCTGGCGCGATCCGCGCTTCAGTCCGCCGGGCGACGCGGGCCGACCGGAGTACAGCGTTACCGGGCAGTACTTCATCGTCAACTCGGGAACCGCGGAAATAAAGGTCCCGGGCACGCTCGGCAAATTGCGCTTCTGGCGCAACACGGCTGTGTCCACGCTGAGTCCCTCGCAGACCCTGACCCTGGCCCCTGGCACCGGGACGCTGGGATACGAGTGGGACGTGAGCCCCGACAACGGCTTCCAGCCCCGTGGCCGTATCCCGCTGTCATCGACGGCCGTCACCGGCACCCAGGACTTCAAGGACTATGGCACCGAAGTCGAAGACGGTCCGGCCCAGACCCACAGCCTCTCGCTCTACCGGGCGCCGAGTGGGGCGCTGGTCTTCGGCGCGGGCACCGTGCAGTGGTCCTGGGGCCTCGACGTGACCAACCCGTGGGGCCTCAGCGGTCCGGATGGCTCCGCTCCAGATCCGACCATGCAGCAGGCGACCGTCAACCTGATGGCGGACATGGGAGCCCAGCCGGCGACCCTCCAGCCGGGTCTCGTTGCCACCGCAGGGTCAACGGACACCGCCCCCCCGACCGCGACGGTGAGTTCCCCGGCTGCAGGCGCAGGTCTGACCGACGGCAAAACGGCGACGATCTCTGGCACGGCCTCCGACTCGGGCGGGGGCGTCGTCGCAGCGGTCGAAGTCTCCACCGACGGTGGGTCGACCTGGCACCCTGCCAGCGGGACCAGCTCGTGGACATATGCGTGGAACGTCCATGGCAGTCCCTCGACGACGATCCAGGCCCGCGCGGTCGACGATTCGGGGAACATCGGTGCGCCGAGCGCGGGCACGCAGGTGAACGTGTCGTGCCCCTGCACGATCTTCGGGGAAACCGCGCCCGCGATCGTCGATGGCGGCGACAGCAGCTCTGTCGAGCTGGGCGTCAAGTTCCGCAGCGACGTCCCGGGTCAGATCACCGGCATCCGCTTCTACAAGGCCACCGCCAACACCGGAACCCACATCGGCAGCCTCTGGACCAGCACCGGCACGCTGCTCGCGCAGGCGACCTTCAGCAGCGAGAGCGCCTCGGGCTGGCAGAAGGTCACCTTCGCCAACCCGGTGGCGATCCAGCCCGAAACGACCTACGTGGCCGGGTACCTGGCGCCGAAAGGGCACTACTCAGCGACGGAGTTCGCGCTCAATCGTCCACCGGCGGTGGGCGCCAGCAACCTCGACAGTCCGCCCCTCCACATCCTTCCCGACAACGGAAATGGGAATGGGCTCTACCAGTACACGGAAGGCAGTGTCTTTCCGATGAACACCTACCAATCGGAGAACTACTGGGTCGACGTCACGTTTACGCCCTCCGCTCCGGCGCAGCCTCCAGGCCAGCCGACCGGCGCCAGCGCCACGGCGGGCCCAGAACAGGCGACGGTCAACTGGACGGCGCCGGCCAGCGGCGGCTCCCCCTCCAGC
>JASLJO010000110.1 GCA_030152505.1 Solirubrobacterales bacterium
CTACGGGCCGAGCGCGTCGGCCCGTAGCTCGATCGACGCCGGCGCGGGAGCATCGGCGGCGGCGTCGATCGTGCCCGGCACCAGCTTCGCCCCGCAGAGCTCGACCATCAGCCGCGAGGCGATCCGCTGTGCCCGCATGCAGAGCTCCGGGTGGAGCTGCTTCTCGAAGCGCGACGATGCCTCCGAGCGCAGACCGAGCAGGCGCGAGGTGCGCAGGATGTTGGTCCCGTTCCAGTTGGCCACCTCGAGCAGGACACTGGTCGTCCCCGCGGAGACCTCGGATACCTGGCCGCCCATGATCCCGGCGATCCCGGAGGGGCCGCGCTCGTCGCAGACGAGCACAGTCTCGGCGTCGAAGCTGCGCTCGACGTCGTCGAGCGTCTTCATCTTCTCGCCCGCCTCCGCCGTGCGAACGGTCAGTGCGCCGCCGGGCACCTCCTCGAGGTCGAAGGCGTGCAGCGGCTGCGCCGTAAGCAGCATCACGTAGTTGGTGATGTCGACGACGTTGTTGATCGGCCGCTGCCCGGCGGCACTGAGCCGCGCCTGCAGCCAGGACGGCGAGGGCCCGATCTTCACGTCGGTGAAGACCCGCGCGGTGAAGCGCGGGCAGAGCTCGGGCACCTCGACCGTCACCGAGGCATGGTCACCGACCACACCCTCGCCCTCGGCGCCTGCGTCCTCTGTCCAGGGCTCAGGAGCAAGCGGCGCGGCGCTGATCGCGTGCACCTCGCGCGCGACCCCGTAGACCCCGAGGCAGTCGACCCGGTTCGGCGTCACCTCCAGCTCCAGCACAGGCTCGGCGATCGGCAGCACGTCGGTGAGCGGCGCGCCCGGTGCCGACCCGTCCTCCAGCACGAGGATTCCCGCCGACTCCTCGGCGATCTCCAGCTCGGCGGCGGAAAGGATCATCCCGTGCGACTCGACCCCGCGCAGCTTCGCCTTACCCAGCTTGGTCCCGCCGGGCATCGTCGCGCCCGGCAGCGCCACGGGAACCGTCTGCCCGGCGTCGACGTTCGGTGCCCCGCAGACGATCGTGTGCGGCTCACCATCGCCGGTGTCGACGGTGCAGACGCTGAGCCGGTCGGCGTCAGGGTGCTCCTCGCGCGCCAGCACCCGGCCGACGACGAAGCCCTCGGCGCTCGGCGGGCCGACGACCCCGACCCGCTCGACCTCGGTCCCGGTCATCGCCAGGCGCTCGGCCAGCTCAGCCGCCCCCACGCCGGGGTCGCAGTATTCGCGCAGCCATGAGTAAGGAATCCTCATGAGAACTGCCTCACCATCCGCACGTCGTTGTCGAAGAAGCGCCGCAGGTCGGGAACGCCGTGGCGCAGCATCGCGATTCGCTCGACCCCCATGCCGAAGGCAAAGCCCTGCACCCGCTCGGGGTCATAGCCGTTCTCGGCGACGAAGCCGAGCACGTTGGGATCGACCATGCCGGCGCCGAGGATCTCGATCCAGCCCTGACCCTTGCAGAGGTTGCAGCGCTCGCGGTCGGCCAGGGTGCCGGTGCCCGCGCAGCGGAAGCAGGAAACGTCGACCTCGACGCTGGGCTCGGTGAAGGGGAAGAAGTGAGGCCGCATGCGGATCTCCCGCTCGGCGCCGAAGATCGCGCGCAGCATCTCCTCCAGCGTCCCCTTGAGGTCGGCGAGGGTGATCCCCTCACCGATTGCCAGGCCCTCGACCTGGTGGAACATCGGCGTGTGGGTTGCATCGGAGTCGCGCCGGTAGACCTTGCCGGGCATGATCACGAAAATCGGCGGCGGCTGTGCCTCCATCGAACGGATCTGGACCGGCGAGGTGTGGGTACGCAGCAGAAGGTCGGGGTGCGACTGGATGTAGAAGGTGTCCTGCAGCATCCGCGCCGGGTGGCCCGGCGGGTGGTTGAGGGCGGTGAAGTTGTAGTGGTCGTGCTCGATCTCGGGACCCTCGACGGCGCGGTAGCCGAGGCCGAGCATCACGTCCTCGATCTGCCGCGTGGTGCGAGTTATTAGGTGGAGGTGGCCGGCCGGATGGGACGGCGCACCTGGCAGGGTGACGTCGATCCGGTCGCTCGCCAACCGCTCCTCGAGCTCACTTGCGTCGAGCTCGGCGGCGCGGCGCTCGAGCAGCTCCTCGAGTGCCCGACGCGCCTGGTTGGCGGCGGCGCCCACCGCCCCCCGTTCGTCCTCGGGCAGATCGGCGATGCCGCGCAGGATCGTCGTCAGCTCGGCTTTGCGGCCGAGATGGCGGACCCGCAGCTCCTCCAGCTCGGCCGTGCCGGGGGCGGCCTCGATCGCGGCCGTCGCCTCTGCCTCGATCTTCTCGATCCGCTCGAGGGTCATTCGGCTGCCTCCCGCATGGCGGGCGACGATATCCGCTCGCACACGACAGCCGCCGCGGCCGCGACGTTGAGGGACTCGGCGCCACCGGGCCGCAACGGGATCGTCACCGTCACGTCGCACTGATCAAGCACCTCTACGGGCACGCCGTCCCGCTCGGCGCCGAGGCAGAAGGTGGCGCCGCCGGCCAGCGCCTCGATCCCTGCGCCGCCATGGGCGACGAGCCCGACTCGCGGTGGTGGCGTCCCCTCCACACCGGACCGAAGCAACGGCTGGGCGAAGATCGAGCCCATGCTCGCCCGGGCCGCCTTCAGGCCGAAGGGATCCGCGCAGTCGGGGCCGAGCACCACCGTGCCGCCGACGAGCGCATGCGCGGTGCGGACGATCGCGCCAACGTTGCCGGGGTCGCCGACACCATGGAGATAGAGGCAGGGTGTGGTGGCCTCGCGCGCCCACACCCGCGGCCAGACCGCGATGATCCTCGTGCCCGAGCCGAGCGCCGAGACCTCGGCAAGCAGCTCCGGCTCCACCTCCTCGCCACCGAGGCCGCTGCCGACGGCACTGAGGACGAAGCGCGGCTCAGCGCCCGCCGCCAACCCGGCATCAACCAGGTCCTCGCCCTCGGTGACGAACAGCTCCTCGCGCTCGCGCTGCTTGCGCTCGCGCAGTTTGCGAACCAGCTTCAGCTTCTCATTGTGGGGGCTGGAAATCATCTCGTCTCAGTTCGGTTCGGTCGGATCTTCTCCTGGAACACCCGGGCAACCCGGGCAAATAAAAAGCGGGCCGTGAAGACGGCCCGCCCGGGAAAGTGGAGTGTGTGGGTTGCGGCTAGGCGGCCGCACCCTCCCGGGCAAGCTCGACGAATCGGCGAAAGGCCTCGCGGTCAGATACCGCGATCTCGGCGAGCATCTTGCGGTTTACCTCGACGCCGGCCTCGTTGAGGCCGTGGATCAGCTGCGAGTAGCTCATCCCCTCGAGCCGCGCGGCGGCATTGATCCGCGTGATCCAGAGGCGCCGGAACTCGCGCTTGCGGTTGCGCCGGTCCCGGTAGGCGTACATCCCCGACCGCTGCACCTGCTCTTTGGCGAAGCGGTAGGAGGAGTGCTTGCGGCCGAAGTAGCCCTTCGCTTCCTTCAGCACCTTGCGCCGCTTCTTGCGGGCGTGGACTGAGCGCTTGACGCGGCTCACTTGCCACCCCCGAGCAGGGTGCGGATGCGCTTTTCGTCCGGCTTGGCGATCTCCACCGGCCGCGCCATCTGGCGCTTGCGCTTGGGCGACTTTTTCTCGAGGATGTGGCTCGAGTAGGCGCGCCGCCCGCGCAGCTTGCCCTTGGCGGTCTTGCGGAAGCGCTTCTTGGCGCCAGAATGGGTTTTCATCTTCGGCATCGGGATGGGTATTGAAGCAGACCGGCCCCGGGCAACCGTCGAAGCCGCCGGACGGCGCAGGTAGTCTGCCGGCCGATGCGGATCGTCTACGTCATCGGGACGCGGCCCAACTTCGTCAAGACGGCGCCGGTCATCGCCGCGCTGCGTGAGCGGTTGCCGGACGGCCGCCACGCCATCGTCCACACCGGCCAGCACTACGACCGGGCGATGTCGGAGGTCTTCTTCGAGGAGCTGGGCGTGCCCAGGCCGGACCACATGCTCGAGGTCGGCTCGGGCACCCACGCCACGCAGACCGCGCGCACGATGGAGCGGCTGGAGCCCGTGCTGGAGGAGGAGCGGCCTGATCTGGTTCTCGCACCCGGCGACGTCAACTCGACCCTCGCCGCGGTGCTGACC
>JASLJO010000111.1 GCA_030152505.1 Solirubrobacterales bacterium
CAAACGCCGGCCTAATTAGGCCGGCGTTTTGAGTATCCGCCCGTTCGAGGGTGTCCCCGTCCCTCCCCTCAAGCGGCGGCTAACAATTCCGAGCACCCTTGCGCAGTAGCTTTCGAGCCGTGCGGGCACGGGGGCTGGTCAAGCGCTACGGGCAGAGAGAGGCTCTCAAGGGGGTCGACTTTGCCGCTGATGCGGGGGAGCTGGTGGGGATCATCGGGCCTAACGGGGCTGGGAAGACGACGCTGCTCTCGATTCTTGCGGGCACTCTGAAGCAGGATGCCGGCACAGTCGCGTCACCCAACGGGGATGTCGGTTGGGTGCCGCAGCAGGCGGCGCTTTACCGGCGGCTGACGGTTGAGGAGAACCTGTTGCTGTTCGCGCGCTTGGAGAAGCACGCCGACCCGCGCGGCGCCACGGAGGGGATGTTGGAGCTGACCGAGCTGAAGGGCCGCCGCGACGATCTCGTTGCCAGGCTGTCGGGTGGCAACCAGCAGCGGGTCAACATCGCCATTGGGCTGCTCTCGCGGCCCGCGGTGCTGCTGCTCGACGAGCCGAGCGTGGGACTCGATCCCCGACAGCGGGCAAGGCTGTGGGAGTTCATCGCCGGGCTGGCGGGGCGCGGCACGAGCGTGGTCTTCTCCACGCACGACATCCGGGAGGCCGAGCGCTACGGGCAGCGGCTGCTCGTCCTCGCCGACGGCGAGAATCTCTTCGACGGTCCCGCGGAGGAGCTGCGCGAGGCGGTCCGCGCCGAGGCTCCCGAGGCGGCGGAGGGTGACTTCGAGACCGCATTCATCACCTACCTCCGGCACAGGGGACATTGAGCGATGCGCTGGCTGCTGTTCAAGGACCTGCGGATCCTGCGCCGTTCGCCATTGCAGGCAGTGCTGCTGGTCGCCTATCCGATCCTGATCGCGCTCCTGCTCGGCTTCGCCATCTCACGCGAACCGGGTACGCCGAGGGTCGCGCTCCTCAACGAAGTTCCACCCGGTGCGCGGGTCGTCGGCGGCAGCGGCAAGCTGCCGGCGGTCGGCGTCAACGAGCGGATCTGCAGACAGGTCGAGTGCGTCGACGTCGAGGACCGCGCGGAAGCCGAAGCGAAGGTACGCGACGGCGATGCGCTGGCTGCCCTGATCCTGCCCGCCGACCTGATCAACCGGCTCAACTCGCTCTCCACCCTGAGCCCGGAAAAACCCGAAGTCGAGGTGATCGTCAACGAGGAGAACCCGCTCAAGGCCCAGGCGGTCGATGACCGCATCACCGCTCTGCTCGCGCAGGCGAACCTCTTCATCGCCCGGCAGATCGCCGTGGAAGGGGGGCGCTACCTCGGCCTGGTCGTCGACGGGGGCAGCTTCGACGTGCTCGGTCGGTCGGTGCGGATACTCGGCCTGCAGGCGACCGCCTCGATCCTTCGATCGCTGCGCCCCGCCTTGCCGGCGGCGATGCGCGGCGAGCTGGATCGTGTCATCCGCTTTGCCACGCTCGCCCGCGACAACCTCGGCGTCGCCGCGCCGCTGATCGATCGGCTGGCGCAGCCGATCGCCGTGGACAAGCAGTCGATCAGCGCACCCACCCCACCGCTGGAAATCTTCGCCGTCTCCGTCGCCGCGACCCTGACCCTGACCTTCGTCGTCCTGCTGCTGGTCGCCGGCTCGCTCGCCCTGGAGCGTGAGGAGGGGACCTACGCCCGGCTGACGGGCCGCCTCGTCTCGCGCTCGGCGCTGCTGGCGGAGAAGATCGGACTGGGGCTCGGCGTGGGCCTGGTCGTGACCATGCTGATGCTCGGCGGCGTGCAGGCGTTCGTCGACCTCGACTGGAGCCGCCTCGGCCTCTGGCTGGCGGCGATCCTCCTCGGCGGCGCGGGGTTCGCGGCCGCCGGCGCAGCGCTCGGCGCGGCCGCGCGCGACGTGCGGACCGTCTCGCTGCTCGCCTTCATGATCTCGCTTCCTGTCGCCTTGCTCTCGCTCGTCCCCTCGGGGGCCGTCGGCGCCACCCTCTATGACGCGATCCGCATCGTCACCGCCCTCTTTCCCTTCAAGCCCGCGTTGGAAGCGATGACCGCCGCGCTCGACTCCGCCGGGTCGGGCATCGGCACTCCGCTGCTGCACCTGGCGATCCTGGCCGTCGCCTACGCGGCCCTCGCGCGCATCGCCCTGCGCCGCTTCACGGTCGTCTGAGCCTTGGAGGGATCTGCTCAGGGCACGTCGTGCCTGGAGGCCGTGTGGTAGACGTGCGGCGCCTGCCAGCGGCTGCTCTGGCAGCCAGGCGATTGGGGTGACTCTCCGGGCCCGGTCGAGTTGCCCCAGCGACCGGGCCAGCTCTCCCACGGGGGCCCGAACTTCCGCCACTCGACCGAGTCGAGCTCGAGACCGGCGCCATCCGCCTCGTCGACGAACTCGGTCTGCGCCTTCTTCAGCTCGAAGTAGTTCGCATGAGAGCCGTTGGCGACGTAGACGACCGGGCGCCCCTCGCGCCGCTCGAGCTCCCACCACATCCGCGCCCCGCCCGACTTGTGCTGTGAGGTCGTCATGCAAACTGGAGTCTCACCGCCATAGCCCACCTGGACGAACTCCCAGTCCCCCTCGTGTTCGCCGGCGAGATAGAACCTTTTCGGGTTGTAGAGGTACCAGAACCAGTACTGGACCCAGGTAAGGCCTCCCCCCTTCTTCTCTCGCCGGTAGCCGACCTTTCCCATCCCTTCCGACTGCAGCTTCGCCTCCTCGGCGAGGCCGGGCGAGGGCAGGACCATTCGCACGCCGTCCTCGGGCAGGGAGTCGAGGTGGATCCCGTCGCGCGGAGGACCTTCCTTCATCGCGATCCTCTTGCCCACCGCCTCGACGCTCTCGACCGCGAGTGGATGGAACGCCTCGCTCGAGTGGAACTTGAAGATCGGCTCGCGGCCATCGTCCAGAGCCATGGTCGGAGACAACCTATAGGTCTCATATCTTCAAGTGCAAGCGGACGCCTTTCTTCAGGCATCGCTCTCACCAATCGATCGGACTCCCGGAGGGTAGGGTCCCCGCATGAGAGTCCTGTTCATCGGGGATGTCGTCGGTGGGCCCGGCAGGCGCGGGCTGGAGGCCGCCATGCCGGAACTGCGCGAGCGTCACCGTCCCGACCTGACGATCGTCAACGGCGAGAACTCGGCCGGAGGGATGGGGATCACCGAGAAGACCGCGAACGCCCTCTTCGGCGCCGGTTGCGACGTGATCACCACCGGCAACCACGTCTTCCGCCACCGCGAGGCCTACGAGTTCCTCGACCGGGCAGAGCGAGTGATCCGGCCCGCCAACTACCCGCACGCCAACCCCGGCAGGGGCCACGTCGTGGTGGAGGCGGGAGGGATGCGAGTCGGCGTGATCAACCTCAGCGGCGCAATCGGCCTACAGGTAGCCCGCCTGCCGTTCCACGAGGTCGACGCGATCCTCGAGCGGCTCGAGGCCGATTGCGTGGTGGTCGACTTCCACGCCGAAGTGAGCAGCGAGAAGGTCGCCATCGGCTGGCACCTCGATGGCCGAGTCGCCGCGGTCTTCGGCACCCACACCCACGTGCCGACGGCCGATGCGCGCGTTCTCCCCCGCGGCACCGCCTTCATCTCCGACGTCGGCATGACGGGATCGCGGACGAGCGTGCTGGGGGTCAAGCCGGAGCTGGTGCTGAAAACGATGACCACGCAGATGCCGGTCAAGTTCGAGACCGCCGAGGAGGACGTCTGGGTGATGGGGGCGGTCGTCGAGGTCAACGAGCGGGGTTTGGCCGACTCGATCGAGCAGGTGATGGTTCCCGCTCCTAGTGCTCGATAGCCGTCACGGGGCGAAAGGCCTCAATGATTCCCTTATTAGGGACATACCCGCCCTCCTGGCGACGAACCAACTCCATCGTAAGCAGGGCGTTGATGTCTCTGGTGAGAGTCTTGTCGGTTTTCCCGTAATACATCTCGACAAGTCCGGGGCTCAGAGTGCGGAGCTCGGTTTTCGAGAAACCCCCATCCGCTTTCGACATCTCCAGCACGAGTTGGCGCCGGCGCACACGGGCGGGCGTGGTGGTTCGGCCGAATTGCTGGTAGACGTACTGCTCCCAGCGGTCGGCGAACTGTTGAGCGCGAATCGTCTCCAACTGCTCTCGTAGGCCATCGACGAATCCCTGCAAGGCATAGCGCAAAAAGGGAAGCACGTTGTCGGTGCCTCTACTGGCATCGCGCAGTTGTCGGTAGTACTCCGTTCGAGTCTGGTTGTAGTGATTGCTGAGCAGGTGCGTCGCCGGCGTCGGGACTCCCGCCTCGAGAAGAATCCGCAGCTCCATCAGCCGTGCGGTGCGACCGTTTCCATCCCCGAAGGGGTGGATCCAGGCGATGTACAGATGCGCGACGATTGCCTTGACGATTGCCATGGGGAGCTCCCAACCAGTTCCCCGGGGAGCAAAGTCCGGCCCGTTGAGCCACTCCGCAAGACGATCGAGCAGAAACTCGCAGTCCTCCCGAGGGGCGCCGAGATACCCGCCCACCGCGACAGGATGAGTGGGGATCTCTCCCGGAACGACCCCCTCTTCCAACTCGAGGCCATTCAAGATCAGGCGGTTGTAGTTCTCGATCGCGGTACGGCTCATCGGTGGGGCGACGCCGGCCACGAGTTCGTCTTTGATCTCGTTGTAGGCAGTGATGACATTGTCGATCTCGAGCCCCAGATACTCCCGAGAAGGCGGCAGATCGAGATCTCTCTCTATCCGTCGTCTGGCTTCGTCCTCGGAGAGGGTGTTGCCCTCGATCGCGGTGGTGGCCAGCGCGCCCTTCGTGAGATACACGATGTGCATCTCACGCGCCATCTCCGGGTTGAGCAGCGAACCGGCGACGTGGGCGATCTTCGAGCTTGCCTCGCCGAGCAGCATCCAGAATTCTGGCGCGGCGGGCCTCAGATCGACCCGGAAGTCGATCCATGGGTGGGTTTCTTGATACGTCCGCCCGACCGTCGGAATCAGCGTCTGCCGAGGAGTCATATGCGTCCCATTCTAGCAGGGGTCACAGATTTAGACCCCTGAAAATGTCCCCTTGAATGTCCCCACCTACGTGAGGCCAAGGCGACAAGCAGAAACGGATAGAACCAGACTATGTAGAGGTAGAACCAGTGCTGGGCGGTCAGCTGGAGCATGATCAGCAGGGCCGCGCCCAGGGCGGCTACTTGAGCCAGCGACTTCCTTCGCGGCCAAAAGGCGAATGCGACGGCCATCAGGCCGATGCCGGCGAGGATCGCTATGCGCAGGGGCTCCAAGCTGGGGGCCTGACCCCAGATGCTGAAGGGGGAGCTGCGGTCGGCTTGGTAGGCGATCGTACGGTCATAGAACGTGTGCAGGCCGGGATCGATCGCCGGCCAAGCCAGGAGGAGCGCAGCGGTGAGCACAAAGGCCGCGGCGAACTTCAGGCGGCCCGCGGACCGATAGGTCAAGAGCATTGGCGCAAGGATCACCGGGGCGAACTTCGTCAAGGCCACCGACGCGGCGAGTACACCCCGAGCGGCAGGCCGAGCCAGAGCAAGAAGCACGGCAATCAGGAGGACGGCCACGAGGGTGTCGTTGGAGTTCGACTCGAGGGCGTAGGCGGTGTAGGGGTAGGCGGCCCAGCCGAATGCCAGGGTCGCCGCCAGCTTGCGCCCTGGCGGACCCGGGCGGATTCGCAGGCCGAGCCAGATCAGCAGAGCAAAGGCAAGGAGGTCGAAGGCGACCGTGGCGCCATGGGCGGCGGGCAGGTCGTCCCAGGTGCCGCTCCAGGGCCAGATCCGCTCAGCGGGTACGTAGGCGAGGTAGTTGACCGGGCCGTAGGTGTCCCCCTGCGAGACGTCGGTGGGGAAGTTGTCGTAGAGCGGTTCGCCGTGGGCGATTCGGTCGGCGCCCACCACGCCGGCGTAGCCGACGTCGATCGCACCGGAGTCGGCCATGTTGAGGCCCACCCGGAAGCCCATCAGGAAGAGCGCGGCGACGAGCAGCCAGCTCGCTCGCCAGATCGGCCGGACGCCTTCGCCCCCTCCCCGCAGGCCGATCCACAGTGCGCGGGCGAGCAGGTACAGGAGCGGCGGGTAGGCCAGCGGAACCGACAGGCCGATTTCGGCGCGGTTGAAGAAGTAGTTGGAGACTCCGAAGCCGAGCAGCACCAGCAGGTCCAGCGTCGCCAATCGCCATGGCCTGCGCCAGTCGATCAGGCCGAGCAGGAACAGCGCGCAGAGGGGCAGGAAGACATAGGGCGCATTCAGCTTGTGGCCGAAGGCGCCCGGGTAACCGCGCGCCATCTTCCACAGCACCTGATACCCCGTCCACGACTCGGTGACCTCGCCGCTGTC
Organism: Solirubrobacterales bacterium; assembly: GCA_030152505.1. GTDB lineage: Bacteria > Actinomycetota > Thermoleophilia > Solirubrobacterales > 70-9 > VRUE01. The sequence goes on from JASLJO010000111.1 coordinate 6,327, forward strand.
CGGGTCCACCAGCACCAGCGCGACCTCATCCCCGCCGGCGAAGTACGCGACCTCCCACTGACCTTCGACCTCGGAGGCGCTGTGGGTCAGCCCTCCGTTCTCCCGGCGCTGTTCGCGCACGTTCGCGTCGCGGTTTGCGGCCCGGACCGCCGTCTGCTCGTTCACCTGGGAAGCCTGGGCCGTTGCCGGGACGAGCGATACGACGACGAGCAGGGCGAGCCCGATGCGGACGGGGCCCGGCGTCATCAACCGATCCCGAAGTGATCCAACACCACGGTGGCCACGTCGCGGAGCGCCCACTGCGGGCGAGCCGATGCATCGTCCGGGCCGCAGCCGACGAAGAGGAGAGGACCAAGCGAGTCGCCTGCGTGCAGGGAACCGTGGCTGCCGCCGCCGGCATGGCTGACTCCGCCCCAGTCGACCGCCTCGTAGCCCGGGGTGAGGGAGACGATGAAGTCGCCGGCGTGCGGGGCGCTCACGGCGGCGTGGACACGGGCGAGGGCGTCCGGGTACTCGTCGCTGCGAAAGACACCCCCCTCGGCCGACGCTTCGAGAACCGAGGGGTCGCCCTCGATGTCCCAGTGCTCCCCCCGCAGGTCGGCGAGCTCGGTCCCGCGTCGAAAGCGCAGTGCCTCTCCCCGCCGCTCGACCACCGCGGCCCCGTTCTCCGAACGGCAGACGAGCTCGACTCCCTCGATCTCACCCAAGCGCCGACCGAGCTCGGCCGGATCGGCCCGCTCGCCCTCTCCCGGCAGCAGATAGACGTGCGCGGCGCGGCCCGTGGGGCTGACCGCGAGCTGGGCCAGCTCGGGTCTGTCGTCGGAGGGGGCAAGCACCGTCCAGTCGCGGGCGAGGACGTCGGCCAGGGGCAGCCCACGGTCGACCGGGGTCTGGGCATGGTCGGCGAGCAGGATCACGGCGTGCTCGGCGAGAAACTCGTCCAGCCCGCCTCCCGCGTCGACCAGCTGGGCGAAGCAGCGGTCGGCTTTGGCGATCGACTCCACGCTCGCGCCAGGACCGAAGCGGTGCGAGTAGTTGTCGTTGTCGGGAAGCGAGAGGAGCAGGAAGTCGTAGGCGCCGGCCCGCTCCAGCTCGGCGGCGCAGCAGGCCGAGTAGCCGTCGCGGCTGCCGGGGATCGAGCTCGGCCGGCAGGGGACCTCGCTGCTCGCGTACAGGTCGCCGTAGAAGAGCTCGGCCGGGCCCCAGGTGTGGTGGCGGAACTTGAGTTTGGTCGCCTCGACGGCCCGGCGCAGCAGTCCCTCCAGGGA
>JASLJO010000121.1 GCA_030152505.1 Solirubrobacterales bacterium
AAGCCCTTCTCGTCGATGTGGGTGACGACGAGGCCGATCTCGTCGATGTGGCCGACCACCGCCAACAGCGGCGCGGCTTCACCGATCCGGGCAATCGAAGAGCCGAGGCCGTCGCTGGACAGGGCGGCGAAGGCGGCTTCCTCGCGCCAGACGGCCGCGGCCGGCCCCTCGTGGCCAGAGGGGGCGCCAGGGCGGAGCAGCTTGTCCAGCAAGGCGGGGGTCTCGAACATGGCGCAGCAGTATGTCGAGCCGGACAGCTGTCCGCAATCAGGAGTTTCGAATAGCTTTCCTCAGATGAGCGCAGCGACCACGACCGCTCTGGTCACCGGCGCCTCGAGCGGCATCGGCGAGGCGACCGCGAGACGGCTGGCGCGCGAGCCCGGCGCCGAGCTGATCCTCGTCGCTCGCAGGGGGGAGCGCTTGCGGGCTCTGGCCGAGTCACTGCCCTGCCCAGCGACCTGGGTCGCCGCCGACCTGACCGACGACGACGCGCCGGAGCGGATCCGCCGTCATGTCGAAGAGCAGCACGGCGGCCGCTTGACCCTGCTGGTCAACAACGCCGGCGCCTCCTGGCGCGGTGCCTTCGGCGAGGAGGGCTACGCCAACGTCCACCGCCACATGGAGCTCAACTTCGACGCCGTGCTGCGCCTGACCGAGGCGCTGCTGCCGGCGCTGCGCACCTCGGCGCCGAGCGCGATCGTCAACGTCGCAAGCACCGCCGGTCGCGTCGCACGGGCGCGCACCGGCGCCTACTCGGCAAGCAAGTTCGCCCTGATCGGCTGGACCGACGCGCTCTACGCCGAGGAGCGCCCGCACCGCGTTCACGTCGGCATGGTGCTTCCCGGCTTCATCGCCACCGAGGGCTTTCCGGCGACCGAGCTGCGCGCGCGGGCGCTGACCCGCTGGACCGTCTCCAAGCCGGAGAAGGTCGCCGAGGCGATCGTCGACTGCGGCCTGCACGGCAAGGCGGAGCGCTACGTGCCGCGGCCCTACGCGCTCGCCGCCATCGCCCGCATCCTCGCGCCGCGCCTGGTGCGCCGGGTTCTCTCCGGTGGCGCCGCCTCGAGCCTGACCACCAGCACGGCGGCCGAAGCAGGCGACTGAGGGCTCTCGCCGTTCAGCCGTTGCGGTCGAAGTTGCCGAAGCGGCAGTAGTGGAAGTGGAGGACGATCGTCGTGTTGTTGGCTGAGATGCCGCTGCGTTCGGCCAGGATCGCCTCGTGGTTGCCTTTGATCTTCAGGCCTTCCATGAAGTACTTGCCGACCAGGCGCAACCGCGCCTTCAGCTGGTGCATGATTTCCAGCCAGCGGCTGATTCGGTGTTCGTCGGTGGTCGGCGCGGGGACTTTCGCCAGACGCTTGACCAGCCCGCCGAACGATTCCGAGAGGCGGACGAACTGCTTTCCGGCCGGTTTCAGCTTGTCCTTGTTGACCCGCTCGCGGGCGCCGGACATGATCCGTTCGTTTGCTTCGCGGTTGGCCTGGCAGATCGGCTCGACCCGAGCCTTGTAGCTGTCGCGCGTCTGTTCGTCGCCGTGCGCGGGCGCCACGACGGCAAGCGTCAAGAGCGCGATCGCGGCAGGTGTCCCCAGCTTTCCCCTCATCTCCCTGGCCCGTCTTAGGTTAGACGCTGGCGCTCGCCAACTCCTCGCAGCTAGGATTCGCCGCCGTGATCAGCACCAATCAATTCAAGAACGGCAGCCATATCGAAATCGACGGGTCGATCTTCAAGATCCTCGAGTTCCAGCACGTCAAGCCCGGCAAGGGTGGGGCGTTCGTGCGGACGAAGCTGCGAAAGATCGATGACGGCTCGGTGCAGGACAAGACCTTCAGGGCGGGGGAGAAGTTCCGGCCCGTGCACACCGAGTCGCGCAAGATGCAGTACCTCTACGACTCGGGCGAGGCGGCGGTCTTCATGGACAGCCAGGACTATGAGCAGATCGAGATCCCCCGCGACGTGATCGGCGAGACGATGCGGTGGGTTCTGCCCAACGACGAGGTCGAGGTGCTCTTTGTCGACGAACGGCCGAGCGACGTGCAGGTCGCGGGCGCGATCGAGATGAAGGTCACCCAGACCGATCCCGGCGTCAAGGGCGACACCGCCTCTGGCGGCGGCAACAAGCCGGCGACGCTGGAGTCGGGAGTGGTGGTCCAGGTGCCGCTCTTCATCGACGAGGGCGAGACGATCCGGGTCGACACCCGCAGCGGCGAGTACATCTCACGCGCTTGACCGCGCGGCGGCCGCTCGACGCGCGAGAATAGGCCGATGCGCAGATCTGACCAGCGCCGCGACGCCATTTTCGCCTGCTACCAGCGCGACGTCACCGATCGCCCGCTGGAGGAGCTGCTTGCGGACGCGCGGCCGTTCACCCGCGAGCTGGCCGAAGGCGTCGATTCCCACCGCGAGGAGCTCGACCGGGCGATCGCCGCCCACGCCCACGGCTGGGAGCTGAAACGGATCGCGCCGCTGGAGTTGAACGTGATGCGTGTGGCGCTGTACGAGATCGAGCACCGCGAGGACGTGCCGGACGAGGTGGCGATCGACGAGGCCATCGAGCTCGCCAAGGAGTACTGCGGCGCCGACGCGCCCGGCTTCGTCAACGGCATCCTCGGCGCGATCGTGCGTGAGCGCCAGGGGGTGAGCTGAGTGACCGACGAGGCACGGTTGCGCGAGATCGCCAACCGCCTGCAGGCGATCGCCGCCGAGCTGGAGGGATCGGAGGCAAGCGACGAGCGCGCTGCCGAGCTGGCCCGCGAGGCAGCCGAGCTCTCGACCGAGGCGGTCGAGGAGGCGAACCGCCGCATCCGCGAGTCGGGTGGCGCATAGTGGCTCATCGCTTCCGGTGCGCCTTTCCCACCTGTCAGGTAGAAAAGGCGCACCGGAGATGAGTTACCCGGATGACCTGCGCGAGCTGGTCGACGCCGAGCTGGAGCGGCTGCGTTTCGCGGCGCAGCCGGCCACGGCCGGCCTGGAGGAGGCGATGCGCTACTCCCTGCTGGCGGGGGGCAAGCGGGTGCGCCCGGTCCTCGTCCTGGCGACGGCGCGCGCCCTCGGTGCCGATCCGAAGCGCTACCTGCGCGTCGCCGCGGCGATCGAGCTGATCCATACCTATTCGCTGATCCACGACGACCTGCCGGCGATGGACGACGACGAGCTGCGCCGCGGCCGACCGACCTCGCACGTCCGCTTCGGCGAGGACGTGGCGATCCTCGCCGGCGACGGCCTCTTCGCCGAGGCGATCCGGCTGTTCTGCGGGCAGCCGGACGAGCCGGCGCGGGTGCTGGCCGCGCTGGCCGAGCTGGCGGCGGCGATCGGAGTCGACGGCATGGTCGGCGGCCAGTACGTCGACATCGCCGGCGAAGTGTCCGACGCTGCGGGGGTGCGCGCTCTGCATGCCCTCAAGACCGGGCGTCTGATCGCCGCCGGTGTTGGTGTCGTATTGATCCTCGAGGGAATGGAGGAACCTGAGACAATCTCCTACAAACGCTTTGCCGAGGAGCTCGGCGTCCTCTTCCAGATCGTCGACGACATCCTCGACGTGACCGGAAGCGACGAGCAGCTCGGCAAGCCGCGAGGAAGCGACGAGCGACATGGCAAACTCACCTATGTCAGCCTCTTCGGCCTGGAGCGGGCGCGCGAGCTGGCGGCCGAGTCCCACGCCAAGGCGACGGCGGCGCTGGCCGGGGCCGAGGGCGCGACGGGCGACCTGAGAGGGATCGCCGACTACATCTTCACCAGGAACGAATGAGCGACAAGCCAGAGAACCTCCTCGTCGGGATCGATTCGCCCGCCGACCTGCACGAGCTGGACGACGAGCAGTTGCAGCAGGTCGCGCAGGAGATGCGCACATACATCATCGACACGATCGGTGAGATCGGCGGCCATTTCGGCGCCAACCTCGGCACCTGCGAGCTCGCCGTCGCCCTGCACAGCCTGCTCGACTCGCCGCGCGACAAGGTGCTCTGGGACGTCGGCCACCAGGCCTACCCGCACAAGATCCTCACCGGGCGCCGCGACGCCCTGCCATCGATCCGCCAGTACGAGGGCCTGGCGCCCTTCTGCTCGATCTTCGAGTCCGAGCACGACATCATGGGCGCCGGCCATGCCTCGACCTCGATCGGCTACGCGGTTGGGCTGAAGGAGGCGATGCGCAAGGGGATCGGCGAGGACGGCCGGGTCGCCGCGGTGATCGGCGACGGGGCGCTGACCGGCGGCGTCGCTTACGAGGCGCTGCACGCCGCCGGCGGTCTGCAGACGCCGATCGTGATCGTGCTCAACGACAACGGCATGTCGATCTCACCCAACGTCGGCGCGCTCTCGCGCTACTTCAACCGGGTCCGCCTCAACCCGCGCCTCTACCACGCGCGCGAGGGGGTCGAGCATCAGCTGACCCGGTTGCCGTTGGGCCTCGGCAAGCGGATCGAACGCCTGGGACCGGAGATCAAGTCCGCGGTCAAGGCCTACTGGGCCCCGGGGCTCTTCTTCGAGGAGCTCGACCTCGCCTACATGGGTGTGATCGACGGCCACGACGTGCACGCCCTGCGCGATGCCCTGCGCGAAGCCTTCGAGGCCGAACGTCCCGTCGTCGTCCACATCCACACCGTCAAGGGCAAGGGCTTCGCCCCGGCGGAGGAGGGCGGCCTGGAGGGGATGGAGAAGTGGCATGCGGCGAAGCCGAACTCGATCAAGGATGGAAAACCCGCCGCCGCCAAGCCGGTGCCGGTGAAGGAGTCGGACTCGCCCGAGGCGATCGCACCCGAGCGGCTGGAGAAGCCACCGCCGCCGAGCGCGCCACCGCAGTACACGCAGGTCTTCGCCAATGCGATCGTCGCCGAGGCCCAGCGCGACGAACGGGTGGTCGGAATCACCGCGGCGATGGCGGGGGGGACCGGCCTGCAGAGGTTGGCCGACGAGGTTCCGGGCCAGTACTACGACGTCGGCATCGCCGAGCAGAATGCCGTCCTGCTCGCCTCCGGCCTCGCCCTGCAGGGCGCGAAGCCGGTCTGTGCGATCTACTCGACCTTCCTCCAGCGCGCCTACGATCAGATCATCCACGACGTCTGCCTGCAGCGGCTCGACGTCACCTTTGCGATGGACCGGGCGGGGCTCGTCGGCGATGACGGGCCCACTCACCACGGTGCATTCGACGTCTCCTACTTCCGGCCGCTGCCGAACGTCGTCGTGATGGCGCCGCGCGACGAGGCGATGCTGGTGCACATGCTGCGCACCGCGATCGCCCACGACGGCCCGGTGGCGCTGCGTTATCCGCGC
>JASLJO010000177.1 GCA_030152505.1 Solirubrobacterales bacterium
CAGGTCGAAGTGCGTCGCCACGCCGATCGTGATCGTCGCCGACGCCGCTCCGCTGGTCGCCGTCCAGGAGCGCCACTTCGCGGTCACCGTGTAGGTATGGGAGCCGATCGGGACTTCTCCGTCCGTGCAGGTGGTCACCGCCATCGGGGAAGAGGCGCTCGGGCAGTTGCCGCCGGGGGCTGCGCCGTCTCGCGTGACGGCATAGGTCACCGTTCCCAGCCCCGGTGCGGTGACCGCGCTCCAGCTGAGCGCCACCGTTCCACCCGCGGCGGCGGTGGCCGAGGAGATCGACGGAGCGGAGAGTTTCGAGACGGCGGCCGAGGCGTCGCCGGCGCCCGTCGCGGTGAAGTAGGCGAGAGCGGAGGCGCAGACGCCGACGGCCAGCGCGGCAACGACCACGCAGCCCGCGATCCCGGCCGGTCGCCTCAGCCTCATCCGTACGCGCTCCCGGTGAATTCGAGCGGGAAGTGGGCCCCCTTGCAGGCGTCCTGGTTGACCGGCAGGTCACGCAGCTGGATCGTCGGCGCCGAGATGCTCTTCGCCGGCAGCCGGACGGAGCCTCCCGCCGGCACTTTGAGTGGCGCCGAGCTCGAGGCGCTCGATTGGCCCAGCGTGAGGTTCTCGGCGCCGGCGCATCCGCTTGGGTCGGCGACCACCGAGACCCGCAGCCTGGTCACGAGGATCGGCGCGCCATTGGGATTCTTCACCGTCACGGGCAGAGCCACCGGCGGCGCGCCCGGATATAGCGCGCTCAGCCCGGAGAGGTCCGGGACGATCGAGAAGTCCCTCGCCTCCAATCGCACCCAGCGGAACTTGGCCTGGCGGCTGGGCTTGCCCTGGCTCCCGAGGGCGCGGACCGAGAAGCTGTGGCGGCCCAGCGCCAGCTCGTCGAAAACCACCGGCGAGCGACAGGGCTGCCACGAGGCCCGATCGAGCCGGCACCTGAACCGGACCCCCGGGCGACGGTCGGTGAAGGCGAACCTGGCCTTGGCCGACGTCGTCTCGGTTGCCGGGTGGGCGGTGATTCGCGGCTTGGGCGGGCGCCCGGCCTGCCCCCTGCGTTCGGGTGAGGCGGCGGCGGTCGGCCGCGGCGCATTGGACGCCGTCCCGTGCCGGGTCGCCGCGTAGGCGGCCGCGGCGAGGCAGCCGCCGATCGCGGCCAGCGCTATCGAGGCCTTCAGGCCACGACGGCTGCCCAGTGACATGACAGAGCCCGCCCCGGGATCAGTTGTTGGTCAGGTGCAGCGTCAGGGTCGCGCCCTGACATGCGTCCTGATTCACGCCGGTTTCGTTCATCGTCAGCGTCCCGGTCGGGGTCACGCTCTGACCGTTGCCCGAGGCGAAGGTGTGGTTGACGGTGACCGCGGGCATCGAGAAGTCGGGGTTGCCGCCGCTGATCGTCGTGCTGCAGGTCGAGTGACCGGCGTCGACGGTGATGCTGCCGAGGCTGATCGTGCCGACCCGCTGCGAGCCCGACGAAGGGTTGTCGACGGTGAAGCTGACCGAAGAGGAGGTACCCGGATAGAGAGAGGAGGCGACCGTGCCATGCAGCGTCACGGCCGAGCTCGAGCCGGCCGTCGCCGTGCCCGTGCCGGTACCGGTGGTCGTGAAGTAGGCAAGCGCGACGCCGGCGATCGCCAATGCACAGGTGCAGCCGAGCGCCACCAGCGCGCGCTTTCTATTGATTGAAGACATCCGTGGTCCTTTCGCAGTTGTCGTGAGCATGCGCTCCGCGGTGCCCGGCCATCGGCCCGCCGCGAGGCAACCTTGAGTTGTGAATCGGCAATCAGGTTTGCCCGTCTTGTACGAGATGTACAAACACCGTGGTACGCCTCTCCGAGGCAGGGGGTGGCAAGCTGCTGGCGATGAGCTCGTCCACGGATCGGTCGGCGTTCAGCGGGCGCACCGCTTGGATGCGCAGCCTGCCGGGACCGCTGCGCGACTTCCTCGCCACCGAGACGGGCAGCGCCGGCGTGCTGCTCGCCGCCGCGCTGGCGGCGCTCGTCTGGGCGAACGTCGACCTCTCCTCCTACGAGAGCGTCTGGCGGACGCAGCTCTCGATCCGGCTCGGCGGCTCTGGCATCTCGCAGGACCTGCGCGAGTGGGTCAACAGCGGCCTGATGACGTTCTTTTTCTTCGTCGTCGGGCTCGAGGTGCGGCGAGAGTTCGACGTGGGGGAGTTGCGCGAGCGTCGCCGGCTGGCGTTGCCGGTGCTGGCCGCGCTCGGCGGTATGGCCGTTCCGGTTGCGATCTACCTGGCTGTCAACGGCGGTGGCGACGCGGCAGGTGGCTGGGGGGTGGCGATGTCGACCGATACCGCCTTCGCCCTCGGCATGCTCGCCCTGGTCGGTCCACGCTTTCCCGACCGCCTGCGCGGCTTCATGTTGACGATCATCGTCGTCGACGATGTCGTGGCGCTGCTCGTCATCGCCGTTGCCTACAGCGGCGACGTCTCGGTCGGGCCGCTGCTGATTGCCGCCGGCGTCTTCGCCCTGATCCTCCTCGCCCTGGCGTTGCGCATCCGCCCGGGTCTCGTCTACTTCCTGCTCGCCGCGGTGACCTGGGTGGCGCTGTTCGAATCGGGTATCGATCCGATCGTGCTCGGCCTTGCCGTCGGGCTGATCACCTGGGCCTATCCGGCCGGCAGGGATGAGCTCGAGCGGGCGACCCACCTCTTCCGCAGCTTCCGCGAGCAGCCGACGCCCGAGCTCGCCCGCACGGCCAGCCGGGGGCTGCAGGCGGCGGTCTCCCCCAACGCCCGCCTGCTGGCGCTCTACCACCCGTGGACGAGCTACGTCGTCGTCCCCCTGTTCGCCCTGGCCAACGTCGGCATTGCCCTCGACGGCGACTTCCTGGCCAAGGCCTACACCTCCCCGTTGACGCTGGGGATCGTCGCCGCCTACGTGCTGGGCAAGCCGATCGGGGTGACGGGGACCTCCCTGCTGGTCACCAGGCTGAGCGGCGGACGGTTGCGGCCGCCGGTCGGCTGGATCGCCACCGCGGGCGGCGGGGCAATTGCCGGAATCGGGTTCACCGTCTCGTTGTTGATCGCGGCACTCGCCTTCCGCGGCATAGAGCTGCGCGAGGCGAAGCTCGGCGTGCTCACCGCGGCGCTCGGCGCCTCCGTCCTCACCTGGCTCGTCTTCCGCGCCACGGCGATGTTGCCGCGCCGTACCCGCATCCGTGCCCTGCTGGGCAGCTCGGAGATGCTCGTCGACCTGGCCCTGCCGGTCGATCCCGACCGCGACCATGTGCGTGGGCCGCATGAGGCGCCGGTGACGGTGGTCGAGTACGGCGACTTCGAGTGCCCCTACTGCGGCCGAGCCGAGCCGGTGATCCGCGAGCTCCTCGCCGACTTCGGCGATGTGCGCTACGTCTGGCGCCATCTGCCGCTCGCCGACGTCCATCCGCGGGCCGAGCTGGCGGCGGAGGCGGCGGAGGCAGCGGCCGCCCAGGGGGCGTTCTGGGAGATGCACGACCTGCTGCTCGACCATCAGGGGGATCTCGGGCCCGGCGCGCTCCACGCCTACGCCGAGCAGCTCCGCCTCGACGTCGAGCGCTATCGGGACGACCTGCGCCGCCACCGTCATGCCGCGCGGATCGAGGAGGACGTCGACTCAGCCGACGGCAGCGGCGTCACCGGTACCCCGACCTTCTTCGTCAACGAGCGCCGCCACGAGGGCGCCTACGACATCGAGACGCTCGCCGCCGCCGTCCGCGCAGCCCGCGCCCGGTCGACTCTCACTCCGTGAGAGACCGTGGCCGAGGTTTGAACCGGATAGCGGTTGAAAGCTCGACCACGTGGCGCTATCCTATATCAGGACTAACTACAAAAATTGGAGTTAGAGATGGCTTATCTCCTGGTGCCCCTTGACGAGGCGATCGTCTTCCCCGGTGTCTCCGCGACGCTCCCCATAGACGTGGGCGAGGAGGAGCGCGTCTTCCTTCTGCCCCGCCGCGACGGTGAGTTCGGCCGTGTCGGCGTCGTCGCCGAGGTGATCGAGCGCGGCCGCTCGCGCAGCGGCGGACAGGTCGCCACCGTGCTCGGCCTGCATCGCGGCCTCGCCGGTGCCGCCGTGGCCGGTGACAGCGACGTCCTGCGCGTCGACGTGCAGGAGGCCCACGACGGGCACCCCAGCGACGAGCACACCCACGAGCTCGAGCGTGAGTACCGCGCCGTCGTCGAAGAGATCCTCGAGCTGCGCGGCGACGACGGGCGGATTGCCGCCTTCCTGCGCTCGGTCGAGGAGCCGGGCGCGCTCGCCGATACCTCCGGGCTCAGTCCCGACCTCTCGGTGGAGCAGAAGCTGCGCCTGCTGGAGACCCTGGACGTCGGCGCCCGCCTGGAGCTGGCGGTGGAGCTGCAGCGCGAGCGCCTCGCCGAGCTGCAGGTGCGCAGCCGCATCCGCGAGGACGTCGAGTCCGGTGCCCAGAAGCAGCAGCGCGACTACTTCCTGCGCAAGCAGATGGAGTCAATCCGCAGGGAGCTGGGCGAGGACGAGGGCAGCCTGATCGACGAGTACGAGCGCAGGATCGCCGAGGCGGAGATGCCGGAGGCGGTCGCCGAGCAGGCCGAGAAGGAGCTGCGCCGGCTCGAGCGCCAGGGCGAGCAGTCGCCCGAGTCCTCGATGATCCGCAGCTACCTCGACTGGCTGATCGCCGTGCCCTGGGCGAAGCGCTCAGAGGAGCGGCTCGACCCCGTCCACACGCGTGAGGTGCTCGACGCCGACCACGCCGGCCTCGACGACGTCAAGCGGCGGATAACCGAGTTCATCGCCGTGCGCAAGCTGCGCGAGGAGCGCGGCAAGGGCGAGGAGGACAGCCGCGCCAACGGCGCGATCCTCACCCTGGTGGGGCCGCCCGGCACCGGCAAGACCTCGATCGGCGAGTCGATCGCCCGCGCGTTGGGGCGCGAGTTCGTCCGCATCAGCCTCGGCGGCCTGCACGACGAGGCCGAGATCCGCGGCCACCGCCGCACCTACATCGGGGCCCTGCCGGGGAGGATCGTCCGGGCGCTGCGCGACGCCGGCACGATGAACCCCGTGATCCTCCTCGACGAGGTCGACAAGGTCGGCGCCGATTGGCGCGGCGACCCCTCGGCTGCCCTGCTCGAGGTGCTCGACCCGGCGCAGAACCACTCCTTCCGCGACCACTACCTCGACGTCGAGGTCGACCTCTCCGAGGTCGTCTTCCTGGCGACCGCCAACCTGACCGACACGATCCCGGCGCCGCTGCTCGATCGCATGGAGACGATCGCCTTCGACGGTTATACGACCGAGGAGAAGCTGGCGATCGCGCGCGGCTATCTGCTGCCGCGCCAGTTGACGCGCAACGGGCTGGAGCCCGATGAGGTGGAGGCCGGCGACGGGGTCCTGCGCGCCGTCGTCGCCGAGTACACCCGCGAGGCCGGCGTGCGTCAGCTCGAGCGGGAGCTGGGCAAGTTGCTGCGCGGTGCCGCGACCAGGATCGCCTCCGGCGAGGTGGGGGAGGGGCCGATTGTGCTCGACGAGACCGCCCTGCGCGACGCCCTCGGCCGCCAGCGCTTCTTCCAGGAGTCGGTCGAGCGCACCGCGATCCCCGGCGTCTCGACCGGACTCGCCGTGACTGGCTCCGGAGGCGACGTGCTCTTCATCGAGGCGACGGCGATGGACGGCGACAAGGGCCTGGTCCTGACCGGCCAGCTCGGCGACGTGATGAAGGAGTCGGCGCGGATCGCGCTCTCCTACGCGCGCTCGCACGCCGAGGAACTGGGCATCGAGCCGGAGCGCTTTCAGCGCGAATTCCACCTGCATGTGCCGGCCGGGGCGATCCCCAAGGACGGTCCCAGCGCCGGCACGGCGATGACCACGGCGCTGGTCTCCCTGCTCTCGGGCCGCCCGGTCAAGCACACGGTCGGCATGACCGGCGAGGTCACCCTGCAGGGGCGGGTGCTGCCGATCGGCGGCCTCAAGCAGAAGGTGCTCGCCGCCCACGCCGCCGGGCTGACCCAGGTGATCCTGCCCGAGCGCAACCGTGGCGACCTCGAGGAAGTGCCCGGGGAGGTGCGCGAGGAGATGACCTTCCACCCGGTGATGAGCATCGACGAGGTGCTCGGCCTTGCGCTCGAGCCGGTCGAGAACGGGGCCGATGTCGCCGCGATGTCGTAGCTGCTCGCCGGTACCGGCCGAGCTGCGGGCGGCGGCCGGCCTGCTGGAGCGCCGCTGGACGCTGGCGACGATCTACGCCTGCGCGGGCGGCGCCACCCGCTTCAACGAGTTCCGCCAGTCGCTGCCGGGCGTCTCGCCGACGACCCTCTCGGATCGCCTCGAGCAGCTCGAGGCGGCGCGGATCCTCGAACGCCGCCTCGTCCACGGCCGG
>JASLJO010000217.1 GCA_030152505.1 Solirubrobacterales bacterium
CAATGAGCGTGGAGAAGCCAGTCCCGTCCACGCGGAGGGCCCGACCAAGCGTCGCCTCCCGAGACTCTCCGCCTGCACCTACCCCTGCCACGGGAACACCTCCACCCATTCACGCGGCGCGCAGAGGCCGGGACAACCGAAGTCAGAGCTCTTCCATGAGACGTGCAGGTGGGCATTCCCGCCCGCGTGGGCCGGATCGCCGTGACCGGGGTAGCCGTTGTAGCCGATGAACTGGATCGCCGGCGCAAGCGGGCAAGCGGGTGCTGATCCGCTCGCCCCGCAGCTGGGCGTCCAGCCAAGATCGAGCGCCGCGCGAAGCGCGGTCTCGTCCCAGCTGCGGCCCGCGGCGGGCACCATGTCCATCGCCGTGCCGTCGCCGTGGGTCTGATGCCCGGCCTCGCGCGCGGCGCTGACGCGTAGGTCGTGGCTTTCGAGCAGCCAGACCGCATCGGGCCAGATGCGCACGTCGACTGACTCCGGCGCTCCACCGCCAACCCAGAGCCGCGCCGGGATTGGCCTGAATTCACGCGGCCGGTAGAGCCGCACGGCACGGGCGAGGATCGCGTCGCTAGGAGCGTCCGCTGCGCAAATCGTCACTTCGGCCGACGAGAGGGACCCGACCGCCGCCGCGCCGAAGCGATCGGCATAGCGCTCGACCTCCGCCACGTACCACTCGGCGTGGTTGTAGGAGATGAGAGCCGCGTGCCAATCGCCCGGGGCACCGGACGCTCGCAGGTAGCGGGCGGCGGCGAAAATCGCGTCCCAGGGGTCGCTCGGGTCCTTGCGACCGTCGCCGTCGGCGTCGACGCCGTAGGCCGCCCAGGTCTCGGGCATGAACTGCATCCAGCCGAGCGCGCCGGCCGAGGATGGCCCCATGTTGTCGCCGAAGTCGGTCTCGACCTTGTTGATCGCGGCGAGGATCGCCGGGCCCCTCCCCTCGAGGCGATAGCGAAGGCTTGCCCCTCGGTAGATCGGCGCGAGCGACGCCGGGACACCCCTGACCACACCGACCGGCTCGCCTTCGCAGGTCGAAGCGCCAGCGAGGAGGAGCGCCAAGAAAACCGCGCCGCCGGTCAGCCCGAGGAAGGCGCATCCAGGCAGGGCGAGGAGGAGCCCCAGGCGGCTTTGGCCGAATGTACGCATGGCTTCGGCATGGGTTGTCCGCAGGAAACTCGCGTTGCCTCACCCCTTGAGAGGTGAGCGGGCTCAGGCGCAGCGGATCGAGCCGCTCCGAGCCCTTGCATGACCTTTTCGGAACCCGGGTGCCGGCGGTCACAGAAATCGCGCCCTGGCATGCCGCGACCGGCTGTGCACAGGGACCGTCAGACGTCGAGCAGGCACGACTCCTCATAGGCGACACCCCCGGCAAGAGCTGCCCTCATGCATCAATGGCCCGGCCGAGCCTGCAGTCGTCGATGGCTGAGCCACTGCTGGACTCGAGATAAGCAAACCGGGCTGTTCTAGCTGGGATCCTCTACCGCCCACTCCACGTCCACATTGATCGAGGCTCCCTTGTCCGCAGCCCATTCAAGAAAGCTAGGCGGAAATTCCAATGCGGGAGTCGATACAGACGCGGGCTGGACGATCGCGCAGACCACCACTGCCCGTACTTGAAGATCGATGCAGAGCTGCTTGACCTCCGCTCCTGGGATATCGACTTGCTTTTGGAGATCCTGCAGCAGATCCTCGATCTCAAAGGTCTCACGAGGTCCGATTTTGACCATCCAGCCGTCACGCCGATGCGGAAGTGTCCTCCCTCCGGCCGGATCCCCAGCTCGATAGTGGCTCGTGGGCTCTATCCGCAGGCGCCGCGTGATCTCATCTGGATCAAAGGAAGTCCCGTAGAAGCGAAAATAGATACCGACGGACGGCGAGCGCTCAAGAGTCATCGGCCGTAGCTGCTGGGGATGTAGCTGCTAGGGAATATCCTTGATGTTTACACCAACCGGGTCCCCCTCGCCTCTGCCCGGCTTTGGCTTCTCCACAATCTCGCCGTTGGGTTTTTTGTAGAGGTCCGAGCTGCCATGTTCCTTTAGATCGTGAGGGTCATGACCGGCCCGTTTCAGACGTTCTATCTCGCCTCGGGTGAGTTTCTTGTCCTGCGCGCCACTCGCCGGACAATCCTGTCCGTCGGAGCCTTCTGAGTCTGAAACGCTCTGGGAAAGAGTCGGGGTTCCAACCACGTCATCGTCAGCCGTTTCGTCCGGAAAGAGAAGCCCCTCGCCTAGCGCAGCACCGGCACCGGCGACGGTAGTGACCACTGCAGCCCCGCAGGTGATCTCGCCGATGATCGGAACCTCGACGATGATGCATGCCGCGGCTGCGATTTCCCCGCTGGGGTCGACCAGGTTGAGGGGATCATCGAGTGCATAGGGGTATGGCTGGCGGGTGAGCGGCTCTCGGGGATCGCGGGTGAGAAACTGCGCGGTCGCAGGGTCATAGAACCTGGCTCGTAGATACTGAAGGCCGTTCTCGGGATCGGTGTATTGACCAGCGAATCCCAACGGGGTCGTTGCTGATCCGGTGCTACCCGCCGGAGCGCCATATGGCTCGTAGCTAAAGGTGCCGGTCGCTTCGCCGCCGGCGCCGGTCAGAATACGCGTGCTGCCGAGCTGGTCATGGTGCAGGTAGGTGGGTTCTTCTTCGGAGACCTGCTCGATCGGAAGACCTCCGGGTCCATAGATGTAGCTGTTTTCGCCATCCGCGAGGAGGAGCGGAAGTTCGGCCGTCTCCCAGGTCAGGTACCTGGTCGTGGCCCCGCTCGTCTTCGAAGCCATCAGTCCCGTCCCGTCGTAGGTGAAGGACTCGCTGATGGCGGGAACTTCGCCTTCTTCGGGCCGTTCGATCGAGGTCAGACCACTGGCCTGGTTGTATCCGTAGGTGGTCGCCGGCCCGGCTTCGGGCGTCGCTTTCGTGCGCTCCCCCAGTTTGTCGAAGCTGTAGCTGACCCCGGTGCCGGTTTCGAGCTGGCTTGCTGCGTCGTATTTGTTGGTCGAGCCGAGGCCTTCGAGGAGATTGTCGGCGGGGTCGTATTCGAAAGCGGCTTCCCCTGCGCTGATCAGGCGGCTGTTTTTGTCATAGCCATAGAGGATTTCTTCGGGGCCTGGCAACCCGGTGGTCGTTTCTTCCTCGACCTGGCCGACTTTGTTGCGGACGTAGGAGATCGAAGCGAGGGTTTCGGCACCATCGCCAAAGGTCGCTTCGCTCATGCCCCCGGCTGGGTCATAGCGGTATTCGTCGACGTCGCCGCTCGCAGCCGGGAAGGTGACGGCTTCAAGATTCGAGTCGGCATCGTATTTGAAGCTCGTCGTCCCCCCCAGCCAGTCGGTGACGCTTTCCAGACGGCCCGAGCCATCGAAGGCCCGAGAGATCGATTTGCCGTTCGGGTAGGCGATCCCCGTCAGCTGTTCGGCGAGGTCATAGCCATAGCCGACGATGCCACCGTGGCCGTCTTCTGATTCGGTGAGCTGGTCGAGCTGATCGTAGGTAAAGCTCGATTCCCCCGTGCCGTCGATCATTTTCGTCAGATTGCTGTCGGCGTCGTATTCGTAGCTCGCGTCAGGAGTCGCTTCTGCGGAGTAGTCGACTT
>JASLJO010000219.1 GCA_030152505.1 Solirubrobacterales bacterium
CTCCAGGTAGGTCTCCTGGTTGCCCTGCTTGACCCGGTAGAGCGGCGGTTTGGCGATGTAGACATAGCCGGCGTCGATCAGCTCGGGCATTTGCCGGTAGAGGAAGGTGAGGACGAGCGTGCGGATGTGGGCGCCGTCGACGTCCGCATCGGTCGCCATGACGATTTTGTGGTACCTGGCGTCCTCGAGGTTGAACTCTTCATGGACGCCCGTACCGATCGCGGTGATCAGCGCCTGCACCTCGGTGTTGGCCAGCACCTTGTCGATGCGGCTCTTCTCGACGTTGATGATCTTGCCCCGCAGCGGCAGCACCGCCTGGGTCGAGCGGTCGCGTGCCTGCTTGGCCGATCCGCCGGCTGAATCGCCCTCGACCACGAACAGCTCCGCGTCGCGCGGGTCCTTGACCGTGCAGTCGGCCAGCTTGCCCGGCAAGGTCGAGTTCTCCAGTGCCGACTTGCGGCGGGTCAGGTCGCGGGCCTTGCGCGCCGCGTCGCGGGCACGGGAGGCGTCGATCGCCTTGTTGATGATCCGCCGCGCGTCGCCGGGATTCTCCTCGAAGAACTCGGCCAGCTTGCGGTTGACCGTCTCCTCGACCAGGCCGCGGATCGGCGGGTTGCCGAGTTTGGTCTTGGTCTGGCCCTCGAACTGCGGGTCGTGGAGCTTGACCGAGATCACCGCGGTAAGCCCCTCGCGCACGTCCTCGCCGCCGAGGTTGTCGTCCTTCTCTTTGAGCAGCCCTTTGCCGCGGGCGTAGGCGTTCAGCGTGCGGGTCAGCGCCGAGCGGAAGCCGGAAAGATGGGAGCCACCCTCGTGGGTGTTGATGTTGTTGGCGAAGCTGAAGATCGACTCCTGGTAGGAGGCGTTCCACTGCATCGCAACCTCGACCTGGCCCTCGTCCTCCTCGCCCTCGAAGAAGATCGTCTTGCGGTGCAGGGTGTCCTTGTTCTCGTTCAGGTAGCGGACGAAGTCCTCGATCCCGCCCTCGTACTGGAAGCTGACGCTGTTGGTCTGGCCGCGCTCGTCGACCAGCTCGATCCTCAGGCCGCGGGTGAGGAAGGCGGTCTCGCGCAGACGCTCAGCCAGGGTCTGAAAGTCGAACTCGACCTCCTCGAAGACCTCCGGGTCGGGCTGGAAGGTCAACGTCGTTCCGGTCTCCTCCGTCGCCGCTCCCTCACTCAGCGGGCCCTGCGGCTTGCCGCGCTCGTAGTCCTGGCTCCAGACGTGACCGTCGCGGCTGATCCGCAGCTCCAGCTTCTCCGAGAGCGCGTTGACCACCGAGACGCCGACCCCGTGCAGGCCGCCGGAGACTTTGTAGCCGCCGCCGTCGCCGAACTTGCCGCCGGCGTGAAGCGTCGTCAGCACGACCTCGGCCGCCGGGCGCTTCTCCTTCTTCAGCTCTTCGACCGGGATGCCACGCCCGTCGTCGGCGACGGTGCAGCTGTCGTCCGGGTGAAGGACGATGCGCACTTCGTCGCAATGCCCGGCGAGCGCCTCATCCACCGAGTTGTCGACGACCTCGTAGACGAGGTGGTGAAGGCCGCGCGGCCCGGTCGAGCCGATGTACATGCCGGGACGCTTGCGAACGGCTTCCAGGCCCTCGAGGACGGTGATGTCCTGGGCCCCATAGGAGCCGCCTTTCTTTGCTTTGCCGATGTCGGCACTCTTGTTGTCTTTAGGCAACTGATCCCTTCCGCGTCACAGAAAACCCCAACCGCCTGGCGTCATCTACAAGGTCGGTCGGGGCCAAAATCGAGTTGACATAAGGATACCAGTTCGACCCCCCGGACCGCTCTGCCCTGGATTAAGAAATCCCTGCAAATAACGGTAAAAGGCGGCGATTCTCAATCGCCTTCCACACGAAAGCGCAAACTCCGCGGAGCGGAGTCGCCCAGACGCTCGCGCAGGCCTTGCTCGAGTTGACCCTGCATCAGGTCCAGCTCCTCTGCCCAGACCGCATCCGAGCAGGCGACCGTAACCTCGCCGCCGCGTTCGGAGACCGGCCGGGCCGACGCCGCGACCCGCTCTCCGACGACCTCCGCCCAGACCAACTGCACCGCGGCGAGAGGGGTCTTCGGCGAGACCTGCCGCAGCGCCGTGCGGAACGCGTCGGCCGCGGGGCGGGGAGCTCGGCGACGACTCACGCCGCAACCGAACGGGCGGCGCTGAGCGGCATTCGCACGGCATGGCGACGCGCCGCCTTGGGAACTGACTCCTCCGCGGCCGCGGTGATCAGGACCTGGCCGCCCCTGGCGAGCCGCTCGACCAGGCGATCTCGGCGCTGCGGATCGAGCTCGCTCATCACGTCGTCGAGCAACAGCAGCGGCGGTACCCGACCGGCGGTGAGGAGGGCCTCGTGCTCGGCGAAGAGCAGGGCCAGCAGCCCGGCGCGCTGCTGGCCCTGCGAGCCGTAGCGCCGCAGTGATTTGCCTGCGAGCGAGATCTTCACCTCGTCGAGGTGCGGGCCCAATGAGGTGCGGCCGAGGCGAAGGTCGGCCTCGTGGCGCTCCGCCAGGCCGGCACGGATCTCCTCCGCCGACCCCGCGGCCCGGGGCGCGTACTCGAGGGTCGCCGGGGCAGCCAGGCCGAGGTCGTCCGCCGCCGCCGCAAACGGTGCGGCCAGATCGTCGACGGCCTCGCGCCGTGCTGAGATCAGCACCGCGGCCGCCTCGGCCAGCGCTTGGTCCCAGATCCCAAGGTCGGCGCGGCTGTGGCCCGCGGCGAGGCGGGCCACCAGAGCGTTGCGTTGCGCCAGCGCTTGGCCGTAGCGCCTGCGCAGGGGTGACCGAGAGGGCCAGCGTGCCGCCACATAGCGATCGACGTGGGCGCGGCGCTCGCCCGGCGGACCCTTGACCAAGGCGAGGCGATCCGGCGAAAAGACGGCGACCGGTGGGCGGTGGCGCAAGATCTCGGCGGGCTCGGCGGGATTGCCGTCGAGCAGATGCCGGCGCCCGTCGGCACGGCTGACCGAGGCGAGCAGTCGGTGCTCGACACCGTCTCCGTCACGCACCGTCGCCTCGGTGCGGGCCAGTTTGGCGCCGAAGGGGATCAGCTCGCGCCGGTCCGAGGTGCGAAACGAGCGGCCGGTGAGGGCAAAGTAGAGAGCCTCGAGCAGATTGGTCTTGCCGGCGCCGTTGGGGCCGATCAAGCTGAGGACGCCCTCGCCCAACTCGAGCCGCACCCCACTCAGACTGCGCAGCGGCCTCGCTTCGACGGCGGTGACCAGCACCGGCCCTCCCGCTCAGACGTTGAGACGGATCGGCATCACGAGGTAGCGGAAGTCTTCGTTGTCGACCGGCTGCAACAGGCCCGGCCGAAGCGGCGAGATCAGCCGCAACAGCACCTCATCGCCCTCGACGCTTTCGATCCCGTCGCGCAGGAACTCGGGGTTGAAGCCGATCTCCAGCCCCTCGCCCTCGAACGCGGCCGGCATCGTCTCTTCCGCGTCGCCGACGTCCGGGGTCGAGGCAGAGACCTCGAGCTGGCCCTGCGAGAAGGAGAGCCGCAGGGGAGCGTTGCGCTGCGCCAACTGGCTCACCCGCCGGACCACGTCGAGGAATTCCGGGCGCGGCAACCGCACGTCGTGCTCGTAGGACTCTGGCAGGAGCTGTCGAAAGTTGGGGAACTGGCCGTCGATCAGCCTCGTGTTGAGGACGATTGCCCCTGCCCTGAAAACGGCCTGGTTGGGCAACAGGGTGACGGCGACCTCCTCGAGCTCGCCGCCGGTCACCAGCCTGCCCAGCTCGCGCAGCGCCCGGGCCGGGATATTCGCCTCGAGGTCGCCGCCGATCGCCGCCTCGAGCTCAGTCCGCTTCACCGCCAAGCGGTAGGAGTCGGTGGCGACCATCGTCATCTCCTGCCCGGAAGCGCTGACGAGAACCCCGGTCAAGACCGGGCGCATGTCGTCGCGTGAAGCGGCACGCGCGACCAACTCGATGGTCTCCGCCAGTGCCGTGGCTGGGATCTTCAGCGGCTCCGCGGCCTGGTCGGGGAGGTTCGGAAAGTCCTCTGCCGGAAGGATGCGAAGGTGGAAGCTCGAGCCGCCGCTGCGTATTTCCACATCGCGCTCGGCCTCGCGCAGCTCGATCTCGACGCTCTCCTCGCCGAGTGAGCGGGCGAGCTCGGCGAGGAGGCGGCCCGGCAGTAGGGCGGTGCCGCCGTCCGTGACCTCCGCGTCCATCTCGGTGCGCAGTCCCATCTCGCCGTCGGTAGCCGTCAGCGCGACGCCCTCCTCCGCTGCGGTGAGAAGGATCCCCGAGAGGGCCTGGGTCGCGGCGCGAGTCGAGACCGCTCTCGAGACGATCGAGAGCTTGGTGACGAGCTCTGTGCGTTTGGTGGTCAGCTTCAAATGACTGATGTCCTCTTGAGTTGGGTTAGTGCTTGTGGAAACTGCTGGGACCAGCGGGTTTTCTACGTGTTCATGCGATTTACGGCCTGTGGGTGAGGCTGTGGAAGTGGCTGATTCTTACAGTGCCGGCGGCGGCTACGCCCAGTCGCTTTGGGGGCTGTGGATAGAGGAGCGCAGCTCGTCGACCTGACGCGCCAGCTCGCCGTCGGCACTCAGGCCCGCCTCGGCGCGACGCAGCGCGTTGATGACGGTCGAGTGGTCGCGACCGCCATAGAGACGGCCGATCTGCGGCAAGGAGAGGTCGGTCGCCTCGCGCGTGAGGAGGATCGCGATCTGACGCGCCCGCAGCGGTGTGGCGGCGCGGCTGGCGCCGACGAGCTCAGCGCGAGAGATGCCAAAGGCGGCGGCGACCCGTTGCTGGATCAGCTCGACGGTGGTCGGCTCGCTCTGCTGCGTACGGTTGGGGATCAGCTCGGCGATCAGCTCTGAGCTGAGGGGCTTGGCGGTCAGCGAGGCGTGGGCGATCACCTTGGTCAGGGCGCCGTGCAGGCGGCGCACGTTGGCGTCGATACGCCGCGCGAGCTCGGAGAGGACGTCCTGGTCGTCGGTCTCGACACCCGCCTCGCGTGCCAGCCGCTGCAACACGGTGAGCCGCGTTGCCATGTCCGGTGGTCCGATCGGGATCGTCAGCCCCCACTCGAAGCGGTCACGCAACCGTGCCTCGAGCGTCGAGAGCTCGCTGGGCAGGCGATCTGCCGAGAGAACAAGCTGGCTGCCGCCCTCATACAGCGCGTTGAAGGTGTGGAAGAACTCCTCCTCGGTGTGCTGCTTGCCCTGCAGGAACTGGACGTCGTCGACGAGGAGGACGTCGAGGTCGCGGTAGCGCTCCTTGAACTCCTTCGCGCCGCTCGATCGCAGGGCGCCGACGAACTCGTTGGTGAAGCTCTCGGCGGTCGTGTAGCGGACGCTGAGGCCCGGAGCGTTCACCTGCAGATAGTTGGCGATCGCGCCGAGAAGGTGGGTCTTGCCGAGGCCGGGAGGTCCGTGGAGAAAGAGCGGGTTGTAAGCCTCCGAGGGGGTCTCCGCGACCGCGAGCGCAGCGGCGTGAGCGACGTGATTGCCCTCGCCGATCACGAAGCGCTCGAAGCTGTAATTGGGATTCAGCTCAACCGCCGCTCGATCGATGGACTCGAGGCCGCGGTCCCCTTCGGGCGCGGCGAAGGCGACCTCGGTCAGCGCCGTCCCCACCGCCTCGAGTGCTTCGCGCAGCAGCGAGCGGTAACGGCGCTCGACCCACGTTTGGATTCCCTCCGGCGCGGCGATGTAGAGCGTCGAGCCCTGCGTTCCGACCGGCCGCAACGGCGCCAGCCAGATCTCGAAGGTCGATTGCGGGACCGCGGCACGAAGGAACTGCCGCACCTCCTCCCAGAGGGCCTCGAGGTTCTGTCTGGGCGACTCTCCGGGCACCGGCGAGCGACCATAGCGGCGGCCATGAGACTCGCATCGAGGCGACCCGCAAATGCCGGAGAAATGATTCCGGCCGCGGCGAATCGATTGCCTCTGACACGTCCGTATACTGCGACGGCCAATGAAGCGCACCTATCAGCCGAAGAGGCGAAAGCGGGCAAAGACGCACGGATTTCGAGCGCGCATGCGGACGCGCGGCGGACGCGCGATCCTCAAGCGTCGGCGCAGCAAAGGCCGGAAGCGGCTCACGCCTTAGATGGCCGACGCCACGACCCCGCACGCCGCCGCGACGCCGGTCATCTGATGGCCAAGCGACGCCGCCTCTCGCGCAGCGGCGAGTTCGACCGCGTCTACCGCGACGGCTCCTCCCACGCGACCCGTTACCTCGTGCTCTATAGCTTTCCCCGCGGGGAGGGGGAGTCCGCCGACGTCCGCCTCGGCGTCTCGGTGAGCCGTAAGGTCGGCGGCGCGGTCGATCGCAACAAGGCGAAGCGCGTACTGCGCGAGGCGTTCTGGGAGCTCGCCGAGCGACTGCCCGAAGGACACGATTTCGTCGTTGTGGCACGGCCGGAGATCGGACCCCTGATCGAGCGGGACGGAGCCCCCGGCGTCCGAGCAAGTCTGGAAGAGGCACTCGCCCACACCGGACCGAGGGAGCGTTCCACGTGAAACGCGCCCTTCTCGCCCCGATCGCCGCCTATCAGCGCTGGGTATCCCCAGCGCTGCCCCGTCGTTGCCGCTACGAGCCGACCTGCTCCGCCTACGCGACCGAGTCGATCCGCCGCTTCGGCCTTCGTGGCGCCCTTCTCGCCACCTGGCGTTTGCTGCGCTGCAATCCCTTCAGTCATGGCGGCTTCGATCCCGTTCCCGATCGCTTCACCCTCCGTGTCGGCCCGATCGACCCTGCCGAGTACCACCACCGCCACGGTGCTCACACATGATCCCCGCAGCCGACATCCTGCAGCCGCTGGTCGACATCGCCAACGGCGTCCTCAAGTTCTTCCACGACGACGTCGGCCTCAGCTGGGGAGGGGCGATCATCGCTTTGACGATCTGCACCCGGGCCATCCTCATCCCTCTCACCTACAAATCGCTGAAGGGGATGCGTGCCCTGCAGGCGCTGCAGCCACAGCTGAAAGAGATCAAAGAGAA
>JASLJO010000240.1 GCA_030152505.1 Solirubrobacterales bacterium
CCGACTTCCGCGGCTGGGCCACCGCCCACAGCGACGAGCGCACCGCCGAGAAGCTCTCCGCGGCCGCCGGCGACTACACCTTCCACCACGACCCCGGCGAGCTCTCCGCCGCCTTTGTCTGGAAGCACTCGGTGCGGGTGCTGCTCAGTCCGCCGCCGACTGCGCGCTACCTCGTCGGCGGTTGGGGAGCCCTGGTCGCCTCGCTCGAGGAGCGCGTGCGACGACTCGGCGTCGAGGTCGAGACCGGCCACCCGGTCGACGCCCTGCCGGGAGGCCCGACGATCGTCGCCACCGAGCTCGGCCAGGCACGCGAGCTGCTCGGCGACGATTCGCTCGAGTGGCCGGCTGGCGACACCGTCTGCCTCGACCTCGGCGTCAGCCGGCGCCGCGGCGACCCCTTCGTCGTCTCCGACCTGGATGAGGCCGGCTGGATAGAGCGCTTCAGCGCACCCGATCCGTCCCTGGCCCCGCCGGGTGAGGAGCTTGTCCAGGCGCAGCTTCCGATCCGCCCCGGTGAGAGCAGTGACGCGGCGGCGCTGCGGCTCGATCGGCTGCTCGACACCGCGCTGCCCGACTGGCGCGAGCGGGAGACCTGGCGACGACGTCAGGTCATGACCGCACGCACCGGCCCGCTCGACTACCCCGGCAAGAGCTGGCGCGACCGGCCGGCTATCGACCGCGGCGACGGCGTCTACCTGGCCGGCGACATGGTCGCCGCGCCCGGGCTGCTGTCAGAGGTCTCCTGGGCGAGTGCGATCGAGGCGAGCCGCCTGGCTCTCACTCGACCGCTTCGATCGCCCGTTCGATCCGGCTGAGGGCGGGACCGTCCTGCAGGGTGCGGGTCCCCCCCGGCCCGGTGACGATCATCGCCTGCCCGGTGCGGATGCCGAGGTCGGTGCCGAGTTCTCCGTCGGCTTCGAGTTTCTTTGCGATCGATCCCTCCGAGCCGCCTTCCTCGTCCAGAGATTCCTGCCATTCGGGCACGTCGAGTTCGCCGATCGAGCCGGCGATCGAGGCCATGAACTCATTGTCGACGCCGAAGCGCCTGGCCTCGTCCTGGTTGCGGAAGAAGAGGTAGGTGTACTGCCAGCCGTAGCCCTGCCGCGCCGCCGCTTCGGCGCCGAAGAAACCGAGCTCGAGCGGGTTTTCGGCGACCGAGTAATGGCGCATCAGGAGCTTCAGGTCGCCGGGGCGGACGGCGGCGTTCACCAGCGGTGGAATCGTTTCGAGGAAGTCCTCGCGGCAGTTGCCGCACTGCAGGTCGTTGAAGACCTGGATCGAGACCGGCGCGTCGGCGGAGCCGAGTCGATCGCCTTCCTGTGGCACCCCACCGAAGACTTCCTGCGCGTTGGCGATGCCCTCGACGTGCACGGCGTCGCGGCCCGCCTTCCTGGTCGAGATCTGGAAGAGCGCGTAGCCCAGCCCGAACAGCGCCAGGCCGAGGACGAGAACCACCCAGAGGCGGCCGCGTCGGGGGATCGGCGTAACGGCTGCTTCGGACATTGCGTCAATTATCGCGGTTGACACGTCCGGCCTCTGGGGTAAGACTGGACCTACCCGATTTCAACTACCTGGGAGGTCCGCCCGTGGCCAATCACCTCACCCCGTCCGAGCTTGCCGACGAGCTGCGCATGAAACGGCAGGAGGTGATCGGCAAATGCGTCGAGATGCACGTCCCGATCTTCCACGGACGCATCGACAAGTCCCTCTTCGAGACCTCGCTGCGCCAGATCGAAGGGCAGGGCAAGCGGCGCACCTCGGCCGCCTAGCCGGGCGCCCGGCTGCCTGGCCAGCCAGTAGCAAACGGTCCACTAGACTTCTCCGCCGTGGAGGAGCGGGGAACCCATTCGACCACCCTTGCGGACCTGCTGCCGCGCGCGGCCCAGCAATATGGTGACGCCCCGGCGGTGACGTTCAAGGACGGCGAGACGTGGGTCAAGCGCAGCTTCGTCGAGGTCGAGAACACCGTCCGCGAGCTCGCCCTCGGCCTGATCGAGCTCGGTGTCGGCAAAGGCGACAAGGTCTCGATCCTGGCCAACACGCGCCCCGAGTGGACCTACTGCGACTTCGCCGCCCTCTCGATCGGCGCGACCGTCGTGCCGATCTACCAGACCAACTCGCCCGAGGAGTGCCAGTACGTGCTTGAGAACTCCGACGCCAAGGTCGTCGTGGTCGAGGACGACGAGCAGATGGAGAAGATCCGCGCGATCCGCGACCGACTGCCCCTCCTCGAGCACGTCGTGCGGATGACCGGCGCCGGCGAGGACGCGATCTCACTCGACGACCTTGCCGCTCGGGGCGCCGGCCGAGACGACGCCGAGTGGGAGCAGCGCTGGCGGGCCGTCACGCCCGAGGACATCTGCACCTTCATCTACACCTCGGGCACGACCGGTCCGCCGAAGGGCTGCGTGATCAGCCACGGCAACTACCGGGCGATGCTCGACATGGTCAACGAGAACAGCGTGATCGAGGGCGAAGACGTCACCTACCTCTACCTTCCGCTCGCCCACTCCTTCGCCCTGCTGATCCAACTGGGCAGCTTCGACCTCGGCGCGACGATCGCCTACTGGGAGCGCGACCCGCTGAAGATCATGCCCAACCTGGCGGAAGTCAAGCCGACCTACTTTCCCTCGGTGCCGCGCATCTTCGAGAAGATCTATACGGCCGCCACCAGCGGAATGGAAAAGGAGGGGGGCCTCAAAAAGGCGATCTTCGACTGGTCGATCCGGGTCGGCGGCAGGGTGCGAAGCCTCGAACGCGCCGGCAAGAGCCCCGGCTTTCTGCTGCGCAAGCAGTACGAATTCGCCGATAAGCAGGTGCTCTCGAAGATCCGCGGTCTGTTCGGCGGCGAGCTGCGCCTCGCGGTCTCCGGCGCGGCGCCGATCAGCCCCGACATCCTGCGCTTCTTCGATGCCGCCGGCGTGCTCGTGCTCGAGGGCTGGGGCATGACCGAGACCTCCACCGCGGCGACGATCTCCACCCCCGAGGACTTCAAGATCGGCACGATCGGCAAACCCTTCCCCGGCTGCGAGGTGAAGATCGCCGCGGACGGTGAGATCCTGGTCAAGGGGCCCAACGTCTTCCAGGGCTACTACAAGAACGAGGAGGCGACCCGGGAGACGATCGTGGACGGTTGGCTGCACACCGGCGACCTCGGCTCGATCGACGCCGACGTGCGCGCGGCGATCGAGGCACACCTGGCCAAGGTCAACGAGAAGTTCGCCCGGGTCGAGCAGGTCAAGAAGATCGCCATCCTCCCCCAC
>JASLJO010000282.1 GCA_030152505.1 Solirubrobacterales bacterium
GTTGAAACGCCCCCCGAAGTGACTCCTCCCCCCACGCCCAATTCGGTGCCCCAGACCTTCCTTCGCAAACGGCCGGCGAAGGTGGTCCGAACGAGCCTGGGCAACGCGACGGCGGTATTCGTATTCGGCTCCGACGAGTCCGGCGTGACCTTCCTCTGCCGGGTCGACCAGGGCTCATGGCGGAGCTGCCCGGCACGCTTCGTGCGCCGCTATCGGGTCGGCAGGCACGTCGTGCGCGTGGTCGCCCGCGACGCCGCCGGCAACTCCGACCCGACCGCCGTCGTCTACCCCTTCCGGGTCAAGAGGATCGGCTAGGCCCGCGGCCGCTCTGCTCAGCCCGCTTCGCCGAAACTGCCTCGCTGTATCGCCCAGTGGCCGACGAAGAGAAGGGCCAGAAGCGCGGCGGCGCTGCCCAGGACCAGCGGGTCGGTGAGGCTGAGGCCCTCGAGGCGGGTGCCGAAGTAGACGGCGAGGCTGGTGATCGGCAGGTAGCCCACCACCGTCGTCCAGGTGAACCGCCAGAGCGGCACGCGGGCGGCGCCGGCGGCGTAGGAGACGAGGCTGAAGGGGAGGATCGGCAGCAGGCGGACGGCGAGCAGCAGGGTTGCCCCGCCCCGCTCGATCGCCGCCTCGGTGCGCTCGAAGCGTTCGCTGCCGAACCAGCGGTCGAGCAGCGGCCGGGCGACCGAGCGGCCGACGGCGAAGCAGAGCAGCCCGGAGAGCAGCCAGCCGAGCATCACCAACGCCAGCGCCGGGAAGAAGCCGTAGACGAAGCCCGCCGCCGCGTCGACGATCTCGGCGGGGTAGAAGACGACGGCGTGGATCAGGGCGAGGGCGACGATCAGCAACGGGCCGGCGGCACCGAGTCCCTTGATGTGGCTTCGCACGCCCGCCGTATCGCCGTGCACCGCCGCGTCGAAGGCGTGGCGCAGGTCCGGGATCGCCAGCACCAGCCCGGCCAGGAGCGCCAGCCCGGCCAGAGTTACGACCACGGCGACGAGTGAGGGTTTGGGCGATTCCATTGGCTTAGTGAAGGATTGTGGCCGTCATAGGGGCCACGACCCTTCATTTGAGCTCGCGCAGGCGCTCCGCGAGGGCCGAGTGGCGGGCGCCGCTGTCGTCCTGGGCCACCGCCCGCTCCAGCGCCGCCCGGTCGCCGATCAGGACGCAGTTGCTGCGTGCGCGGGTGATCGCGGTGTAGAGGAGGGGGCGGGACAGCATGCGGGCGTGGGAGCGATGGCAGAGGCCGACCACCACCGGCACCTCGCAGCCCTGCGCCTTGTGGACCGAGATCGCGTAGGCGAGTCGCAGCGTCGCCGTCTCGTCGTAGGGGATGACCAGCGAGCCGCCCTCGTCGGTGTCGACGACGATCGACTCCTCCTCGGGGTCGTCCTCGCGCAGGAAGACGATCGAGCCGTTCATCAGTCCCAGCTCATGCGAGTTGCGGGTCTGGATCAGCCGGTCGCCGAGGCGGAAGCGCTCGCTCACCGCCGCCGCGCCGTCGGGGTTGAGCCGAGCCTGCAGGCGCTCGTTCAGCGCATCGATTCCCACCGCCCCCCTGTACATCGGCGCCAGCACCTGCACCTCGCGGATCGGGTCGACGCCGAAGCTGGCCGGCGCCCGCTCGGCGACCACCTCGACCGCCGTCTCCAGGGCCCGCTCCGGGCTCGGCCGCTCGATGAAGAAGAAGTCGCGCTCCTGACCCTCGCCGGGCTCCAGGTGCGGCGCCCGTCCCTGGTTGATCTCGTGCGCGGCGGTGGTGATCATCGAGCGCGCCGCCTGGCGGAAGATCTGGGTCAGCCGCACGACCGGGGCGATGTCCGAGGCGATCAGGTCCTCGAAGGGCTTGCCGGCGCCGATCGGCGGCAGCTGGTCGGCGTCGCCGACGAAGACGACATGGGTCGAGGAGGCCAGCCCGCCGAGCAGCACCTCGATCAGCCGCAGGTTCAGCATCGAGGCCTCGTCGACGATCACCAGGCCGGCCGGCAGCGGGTGGCCGGGATGGAAGCCCGGCTCACGCCCCGGCATCCACTCGAGCATGCGGTGGATCGTCTGCGCCTCGTGCCCGGTCGCCTCCTCCAGCCGCCGCGCCGCGCGCCCGGTGGGTGCGCAGAGCGCGACAGCGACGTCCGCCCGCGCCGCCTCGGCGACGATCGCCCGCGTGCAGGCGGTCTTGCCGACGCCGGGGCCGCCGGTCAGGATCGAGATCCGCGCCCCGAAGGCGCCGCGCACCGCCGCCCACTGCTCGTCCGTCAGCCGGCGCTCCTCCTCGACGTCCTCGGGCGCCGCGTCACCGGGGTCATGGTCGAGGTGCGGTGCCGCCGCGACGCGCTCGGCCAGCGTCGCCGCGACTGCGACCTCGCTCGCGTGGGTCGGCTCACGGTAGGCGCGGCCCTCGTCGAGCAGCAGGCCGCGTGCCAGCCCCGGTACATCGGGGTCCGGCTGCAGGCCGATCAGCTTTGCCGTGCGCCGGTTGAGCTCGTCAACCGGAAGATAGGTGTTGCCCTGCTGCTCGGCCTCGGTCAGGGCGAAGACCGCGGCGGCCTGGGCCCGCCGCTCGGACTCCGGCGGGACGTCGGCGGCGAGGGCGACCCTGTCAGCGCGGGCGAAGCCGACCCCGGCGACCTCGGTCAGTCGGTAGGGGTCCTCGTGCAGAACCGCCATCGAGCGCTCGCCGAAGCGGGCGTGGATTGGCGCCGCCAGGTGGGCCAGGCCGTGCGGCGCCAGCTGCACGTGCAGGTCGCGGATCGCCCGCGAGGCGTGCCAGGACTCGGCCGCGGCGTCGGCTTGGGCCGCGCTCACCCCGCGCAGGGCCCTGAACACGCCGGCCGGGTCGGCGGCGATCGCCCCCAACACGCCCTCGCCGTGCTCGTCGACCAGCCGCTCCGCGCGCGCCGGGCCGATGTGGCGCAGCGAGGTCAGGTAGGCGATCCGCCCCTCCCGGTCGGCCGGATCGAGGGGCAGGGCGCCGCGCGCCTTCAGTTGCCGGCCGTAGCGCGAGTGGGTTTGCCAGTCGCCGCTCACTTCGGCGCGATCGCCGGCGTTCAGGTGAGCCACCGGCCCGACCAGGGCAAAGCCTTCACCCGACTCGACCTCCTGTACCTCGAGCACCGCGTAGCCGTCGTCCGTGGCGCTGAAGATCACACCCAGCACTTCGACCGTGCCGCTGAAGGCCGGCGCGTCGGCGTCGAAGAGGGTGGCGGTGTCGCTCACGCACCAAAGCTAGCCGGAGGCGAGGCGGGCCGCCATCCCCCCGCCCCGCCCTCCTGGGCGTGGTCGAGGTTTGAATCGCATATGGGCCCAAACCTCTACCACGACGGCTTTCTCCTTGCTTGGAAATCCAAAGTACGACAAGATGGACCGGTCCGGCCCAATCGGGGCCGCCGAATGGGGAGGAAGCAGGATGAGCGACTACGCCGTCAAGAAGATCGACGAGATGGAGGCCGTTTACGGCGGTGCCTTCAAGCGCGCCCGGGCCGAGCTCGGGGTCGAAGCGTTCGGCATGCAGATCATCGACATGCCGCCGAACTACGAGAACTACCCCGAACACGACCACGCCGAAGATGGCCAAGAGGAGGTCTTCCTCGCCCTGCGCGGTGGCGGCGAGATAGAGATCGCCGGCGAGCGCTTCGCGCTCGACGGCGACCGCGTCGCCCGCGTCGCCTCGGGGACCATGCGCAAGATATGGCCGGGGGACGAGGGCATCCGCCTGCTGGTGCTCGGCGGCAAGCCCGGCGGCGTCTACGACGCCCCCGAAATCAGCAAGCTCGGCGTCCCCGACCCGATGGCGGGCTGACACACCCCAACTATCCCGGCGTGGTCGAGGTTTGAGCCGAATGGCGGTTCAAAGCTCGACCACGCTGGGTGAGCGGGGTTTGACGCCATGCGGCTGGCGCCGTTGGGCGAGAAGCCGAGCGACGCGCTCGATGACCTGACGAGGTTCGCGGTCGAGCCGGTGGCCGGTGACCCGAGTCATCTCGACGCCGGCGAGCTTCAGATTCTCCTGGCGCAGACGATCTTCCTCGAAGGAGAGATGGGAGCCGTGGGTCTCATAGGTGTCGAGTTCGACCGCGAAGCGCTCCTCGGGCCAGTAGACATCCAGTTCGTAGCCCGCTTCGGTAAAGCCGGTCACCGGGCGGGGAAGGCCGGCCTCGAGAACGAGTTCACGGAAGCGGCGCTCCAGGCCGGAGCGGCTGTAAGGGGCTGGGCGATAGATCTCGAGCGCGCCGCGAAGGCGGCCGGCGCCTCGGTGGCCCCCGGCGCGACGGAGCATGTCCTCGAAGCGTCGTAGGTCGAAGAGCTGCAGCTCCTCAGCGCGATCCAGAAGGCGGAGAAGTTGGCCGGGGCGGAGCTTGGCTGCAAGGTCAAGGGCAGTACGCGGCACGGCCGTGACTGGGATGGCATCGATCGCCTCGCGGTCCTCGGCCGTGAGGATGCGGGAGCGATGCAGCCTGATCGGGGTCCGGGGGCCGCGGGGGATGGGGGAGGTGACTGTGGCGGGGATGGGAGACCAGCGCGCCAGACCCCAGAGCCAAGCCGCGGAGTAGTGGCTGAGCAGGGCGTTGGGGCCACTGGCGAGCACTGCGGCGAGGCATCTTCCGTGCAGGGACAGATTGGTGTGACCCACCGCGTAGACGCCCCGGTGCAGCTGGTGCAGGTGGGCCGATGCGGTGGCACGCGCCACGGCGCCGCGCGAGTAGCCGAGGTTGTCGATCATCTGGCGGATTGAGACCACCCCATGTTGCCGTTTCGCCAACTCCGCCAGCGGCCCGTGCGCAGGCTCCGTCCGATCCCTGACTCGGAAGTCCCGGACCCCGATGTTCTCGACTCCGATCGTGGTCGAGCTTTGGATCGCATAGAGGTTCAAGGCTCGACCACGCCCGCTTTCTCCCCCCACCCCGCGCATTTTCCGACCGTTCTCCGGCAAACGCCGACATCGTGGTCGAGGTTTGGGCCGGATAGCGGTTCAAACCTCGACCACGCAGGTGGTCATCGGGCCTTGGGATCAGGCGATGATCGTGCATCGGGTGGCGGTTCGTAGCCGGCGCATTCGAGGACCGGTACGCGTGGGTAGCGGGGATAGGCGGGATCCTCGCGCGAGCGCTTGCAGAGGCTGAAGACCGACCCCCGCGTGTTGGCGACGAGCTGTTGCCGGACGCAGCTGTCGCAGAGGCCGTTGTCGCCAGATCGCATGGCTCGACGCTACCGAGGTGGGACATCACTGGACGATTCGTCGGGCGGCTATTGCGCCTTGCGCCGAATCGGTCTAGCTTGTTTGGAACGACGCAGACCGGTACACGACTCAGGGGGGACCCGGATGAGTCTTGACGTCTACCTGCACGGCAGGCGGATCGGCGTGCTACTCCGTACCGCCGAGGACGACTACAGTTTTGCCTACGCGCCCGGAGCGGTCGAGGAGGTGGGTGCCGGCACCGCCCTGCTCAGCCACTCTCTGCCGGTACGGACGGAGCCCTTCGGTCCCGAGGCGACCCGCGCCTACGTCGAGGGGCTGCTTCCCCAGGGCGCCCGCCGGCGGGCGATCGCCCGGGAGCTCGGGCTCCATCCCGACGACGGCTACGGCCTGATCGCCGCCCTCGGCGGCGACTGCCTCGGCGCGGTCAGCTTCGGCCACGGCCCGGTGGTTGCCGAGGACGATGGCGAAGACTCGCTCGCCTGGCTCACCGATGCCGAGCTGGAGGAGTTGCTGCAGCCGCGCCCGGAGCGACTCTTCCATCACTCCGATCCGCGCTGCATGCGCTTCACCCTGCCCGGCGAGCGGCACAAGGTCGCCCTCGTCTACGACGAGGACGACGATCGCTGGGCGTGGCCGCAACCCGGTGTTGCCAGTACCCATATCGTCAAGCCCGAGGCGCCTGAGCGCCCGGGCCTCGTCGCCAACGAGCACGCCTGCACGATCGCCTACCGCGAACTCGGCCTGCCGGTCGCCCACACCTCGGTCGAGACGATCGCCGGGCAGAGGTGCCTGGTATCCAAGCGCTTCGACCGCTGGGGCGGCGGGCCCGCCGCGGAGCGCCTGCACCAGGAGAGCTTCGCCCAGGCGCTCGGCATCGCCCCGGACGCCAGCGAGGGCAGACTGCGCACCGGCACGCCCGGCCTCGCCGAGGCCAGCGGCCTGCTGCGCGCGATCGGCGAAGCGGACGCGGTGGAGACGCTGATGCGGACGACGTTCTGTGACCTGCTGATCGGTTGCACCGGGCTTCGCGGCGGCGACGCCGCGCTGCTCTTCGGCAGCGACGGCCCGATGCTGGCGCCGTTCTACGACATCGTCTCGACCGAGGTCTACGGCGAGGTCCGCCCGCGGCCGATCGTCATCGGCGAGGAAGTCCCGCCGGCGCCGCTGCTGATCGACATCCGCTACGCGACCGAACTCTGCGGGCTCGAGTTCCAGCCCGCCCTGATCGAAGCGGTCTCGCTGATGGGCCCGATCTGCTCGGCGCTCAATTCCGTCGCCAACGACGCCCAGGCCGAGGGCTGGAACGAGCCGGCGGTCGAGGAGACGATCCAGCTGGCGATCAGCCGCGCGAAGGGATTCCGCCAAGAATCGGTCTACCTGCGCCCGCGCGATTGAGACATGCCGGTCAGCCGCGGATGACGATGGCCGCGATGAAGGCGAAGTAGAGGCCGAACCAGGCGAGCACCACGGGCAGTTGGAAGCGGCCGCGGCGGTGCAGCGCCTCGTAAGCGAGAAAGCCGCCGGCGAGCCCGAGGACAACCGAGAGGGCGGCGTTGGCGCTCAGCGCCCAGCCGGTGAAGAGCAGCCCAATGCCGAAGGGGATGGTCGACTGGAAGACCATCGCTCCGGTGATGTTGCCGAGCGCCAGCGAGTCCTTGCCTTCGCGCACCCAGAAGAAGCTGTTGACCTTCTCCGGCAGCTCGGTCGCCAGCGGCGCCAGGATCAGGGCGAGGACGACCGCCTCGACGCCGAGGTCGTCGGCGATCTTCAGCAGCTCGTCGACGAAGAGGTGGGCGCCGCCGACCATTGCCCCGAGGCCGACCAGGAGTTGCAGCACGCAGACCGACAGGCCGGGGTTCATGCGGAGCTCGGCCCGGCGCTCGAAGACGAGCGGGTTGAGCGTCCCGTGCTCCTGCACATCGCCACCCCGCGTCAGGGTGCGGTGGATATAGAACGGGTAAGCGAGCAGGACGAGGACGCCGACTGGGATCCGCAGTGCCGCCGGCGCTCCCCAGGCGAGCGCCAGGGAGAGAGCGAAGAAGGCGAGGAAGAAGAGCAAATCGCGCTCCAGCGTCTCCCTATGGGCCCGCAGCTCCAGCCCCTGCGCGCGGCGGTCGCGGTAGAGATAGGCGAAGAGGCCGACGAGCCCCATCGCCAGG
Organism: Solirubrobacterales bacterium; assembly: GCA_030152505.1. Lineage (GTDB taxonomy): Bacteria > Actinomycetota > Thermoleophilia > Solirubrobacterales > 70-9 > VRUE01. The sequence goes on from JASLJO010000282.1 coordinate 7,354, forward strand.
GTGCCCAGCAGGAAGGGCGCGCCGACGATCGCCCCGATCGCAACCTGATCGGCGCCCTCCTTCGCCCCGATCAGGGCGACGATCGCGATCAGCGTCTCCGGCATCGCCGTGCCGACCGCGGCGAGCACGCTGCCGACGGCCCCTTCGCCGAGCTCGAGCCGGTGCCCGAGCCACTCCACCGCGTTCGTGAAGAGCAGCGCGCCGGCGAGGATGACGGCAAAGCTGACGAGCAGGAGGAGGACGTTCACGTCATGCGTAATAAAACGCAAGACCGAGGACGGCGTAGACGGCGAGCAGCTGTACGCCCTCGAACCAGGTCGACTCGCCGTCCTGGGTGACGTAGTTGGCGATCAGCACGGCGAGCAGCAGCGCGCCGAGCTCAAAGCCGTTGAAGACCAGGGCGAGCGGGCCGGGTCCGACGAAAATCGAGGCGAGCACCAGCACCGGGGCGACGAAGAGGGCGACCTGTGCGCTGGAACCGATCGCGATGTTGACCGCAAGGTCCATTTTTTCCTTGCGCGCAACCAGCACGGCGACCCAGTGCTCGGCGGCGTTGCCGACGATGGCGACGACGATCACGCCGATGAAGAACTCGGAGAGGCCGGCCGACTTGGACGCCTCGGAGATCGACCCGACCAGGACCTCGGACATGACGCCGACCAGCAGGCCGGCGATCGCCAGGGCGATCACCGAGGTGCGCATCGACCAGCCCCAGCTGTCCTCGTCCTCGTACTCGGGGTTGAAGATGTCGCGGTGGGTCTTGAGCGAGAAGACGAGGCCGAGCACGTAGGTGGCGATAAGGACGACCGCGACGGCGAGCGAGAGGTGCTCGACGGTCGAGCCGTAGTCGACCAGCTCGGCGCCGGGCGCCGGCAGACCCTTGCCCTCGACCAGCTCGAAGATCGCCGGCATCAGCAGCGCCGCCCCCGCCAACAGCAGCATCGACGTCTGCACGCTGGCGCTCGTCCGGCTGAAGACCTGTTTCTCCCGCCCGAGCCCCCCGACCAGCATCGCCGCGCCCATGACGAGGAGGATGTTGCCGACGATCGAGCCGATGATCGAGGCTTTGACCACCTCGTGCAGGCCCTGCCCGAGGGCGAAGAGGGCGATGATCAGCTCGGGCGCGTTGCCGAAGGTGACGTTGAGCAGGCCGCCGATCCCCGGGCCCGAGCGCGCCGCCAGCTCCTCGGTGGCGCGGCCCATCAGCGCCGCCGTAGGGATGATCCCGAGCGCCGAGGCGGCGAAGACGAGCGTCGCCGAGCTCCCGGCCAGGTCCAGCGCGACGGCGACCGGGATCAGCGGCGTCAGCAGGTAGGGCCAGCCGTCAGCCCCCCGCAGGAAGCTGCCTAGTGAGACTGGGATTCGGCCAGCCCTTCGAACAGTTCGCCCAGGCTTTCGCCGCCTCCTTCGCCCTGCAACAGGCCGAGCAGTTCGATCGGGTTGACGCCGAGCTTGACGAACAGCCTGCTCAGCGGCTTGGCGTTTGCCGGGGCGGAGATCTGCTGTTCCTCGTTGACACCGGTCAGCTTCAGGTCGAATTCGATTTCGACGCGCTTCGGGCCGCTGCCGCCGTTCTGCGGCTCGACCGTGAGCTGGGCCGAGATCCGGCGGACGATGTCGTCGTCGCCGACGTAGACGGAGACGTGAGCGCTCTTCACCGCGCTGTTCACTTCGTCCTCGGCCTTTTCGATTTCGGTCGTGGAGGGGAGCGGGCCGGCGGCGGCGAGCTGGGTGCGGCAGGCCGCGCTTTCGGCCACTTCGAGCACCGAGTCGATCGCGCCGGAGACGTCGAGGTCGCCGCTGACCTTGGTCGTGCTGGTGCCGTCCACGTCGGCGCCGCCTTCGTTCTTGCCCTCTTCGAGGAAGTCGGCGACCTTGAGCTTGCCGAATTCTTCCTGGCAGGCGGCGACTCCCGCCGAGCCGGTTTCGGCGCCGCCTTCTCGCTGAGCCTGCTTCAGAGTCTGTTCGACGAAGCTGAAGGTGGTGGGATCGACTTCATACTCAACCCCTTCGTAGCCGACGTAGGCGGTGTTGGGGAGCAGCACGAGGCCGCCGTCGAAGTCGATCTTTTCGCCGTTGTAGTCGCCCTTTGCCTTTGCCGTCATGTCGAGCTGTGGCAGGCTGCCCTGACCTTCACCCTGGAACGGCCCAGAGAGGCTGACGTTCACCGTTCCGCCTTCGGAGCCGGACGCGTTGACCCCCACCGAGAGGTCGATGTCGCCGCTTTCGATCCCCTGCAGCGTCGCTTCCTCGAGCACGGATTGCGCGCTCTCGCCGCTCTTGTCGCCACTGCCCCCGCAGGCGGCGAGGAGGATGCTCGCCGCGGCCACGGCGGTGATGGCGGCGAGGGTGTGGGGAAAACGAAGTCGGTGCAAGGGCGGGAGCCTCCTGAAGTCGGGATGCGGTTGCGAGGATCGTAGGCTAGATGGTCGTTCTTCAGCGGTTCTTAAGCTGGGGTGGCGTCGATTCGGTCAGGTTGAGCGCTAGGGGGAAGAGGAAGGCGCCGAGGAAGATCAGGATGATTCCCACGGCGATCAGCCGGCGCAGGCCGCTGAGGTGGCCGGCGATGGCGATGGCGAAGCCGACCGCCACCAGGGTGATGTAGGGGCCGGCGCTGTGCGGCAGCAGGGTGGCGAGGAAGAGGGCGGACACCGGCGCGGATTATCATCGCCTGGATGACCCAGGCGCAGGCACCTGCTTCCGTAGCTGAGACCAAGGAGGCGCTGGCGGCGGCGAGCTACCTCGCCGACGAGCCGGCGGCGCTGGTCTCCTTCCTCGCCCAGCAGCTGGGCAAGCCGATCCTGGTCGAGGGCCCAGCTGGCGTCGGCAAGACCGAGCTGGCCAAGGCGCTCTCGCGCGCCGGCGGCCGCGAGCTGATCCGCCTGCAGTGCTACGAGGGCCTCGACGAGGCCAAGGCGCTCTACGAGTGGAACTACCGCAAGCAGCTGCTGCGCATCCAGGCGGGCGGGGAGTCGGGCTGGGAGGACGTCCACGACGACATCTTCTCGGCGGAATTCCTGCTCGAGCGGCCGCTGATGCAGGCGATCGCCGGCACCGAGCCCGTCGTCCTGCTGATCGACGAGATCGACAAGACCGACCAGGAGTTCGAGGCGATGCTGCTCGAGCTGCTCTCCGACTTCCAGATCACGATCCCCGAGTTGGGCCGGATCGCCGCCAGCTCGATGCCGCTCGTCGTCCTCACCTCGAACAACTCGCGGGAGCTGACCGAGGCGCTGAAGCGGCGCTGTCTATACCTCTGGCTCGACTACCCGGAGCTGGAGCGTGAGATGGAGATCGTCCGCCTGCACGCGCCGGACCTGCCCGAGACGCTGACGCGGCGGTTGGTCGAGGTGGTGCGCATGGTCCGCGACCTCGACCTGAAGAAGCCGCCCTCGATAGCCGAGACGATCGACTGGGCGCGGACGCTGCTCTTGATGGGGGCCGAGGACATCGACCGCGAGACCTTCGAGCAGTCGATGTCGATCATCGTCAAGCACCGCACCGACATCGACCTCGTCGCCGAGCGGGTGGGGATGAAGCTTGCCGAGTCCGTACGGTCCCAGAGCTGAGTCCGGCCCACCCGGGTTGGCGGCGAAGCTGCTCGGCTTCTGCGAGGAGCTGCGCAGCGAGGGCGTCGCGGTCGGCACCTCGGAGATCCTCGACGCGTTCGAGGCCCTCGACCAGGTTCCCTGGACCTCGCAGGACGACTTCCGGGAGGCGCTGGCGGCGACGATCGCCAAGTCCCAGGAGGACCGCCGCCTCTTCGAGCTGCTCTTCGAGCGCTGGTTCTTCCGCGCCGCCGTGGCGGAGGCTATCGTGCGCGAGATCAGCGCGCCGGGCGCGCGCCACGAGGGCGCCGAGCGGCTCTATATCGACGAGCTGCGCGACCAGATCCGCCAGGCGATCGTCGACGGCAACGACGGTGAGATGCGCGATCTGGCCCGCCTGGCGATCGCCGCCTTCGGCCGCCAGGGCGAGGGCTCGGGTGTGGTCGGCGTCGACGTCCAGCGGATCCGTCGCACCCTCGAGCTCTCGGCCGGGGCACAGGCCCAGGGCGAGGCCGACGGCGAGGC
>JASLJO010000291.1 GCA_030152505.1 Solirubrobacterales bacterium
TACTACTCGCCCGAGTTCGTCGACCGGATCAAGCTGATCAAGCAGCTGCAGGAGGAGCGCTTCATGCCGTTGCGGGCGATCAAGTCGGTGCTCGACGAGGATCCCGAGCGCGCTCGCGCCCTGGTCGAGCTCGAGGACCGGATCCTCGAGCGGGCGCTCGGCAGCGAGCGCACCCGCACCAGCGCCGCCGAGGTGCGCGAGCGCTACGGCATCCCCAGGGAGGTGCTCGACCGGCTCGAAGAGATCGAGGTGCTCAGCCCCAACAGCCGTGGCTACTCGCCGTCGGACATCAAGATCATCGAGGCGATCGGCCGCTTCCGTGCCGGCGGCTACGACGAGCAGATCGGCTTCACCGTCTATGACACGCTGCGCTACAAGAGCGCCCTCGAAGACCTCGTGCGCCAAGAGGTCGAGGTCGTCATGGACCGTCTCGCCGGCGAGGTCCCAGCCGAGCGCGTCGTCGAGATGCTCGAATCCGGCGCCCAACCCCTACAGGACCTGATCGCCGCCCTCCACACCAAGCTCCTGGTCGCGGAGCTGGAGCGCCACAGGGCCAGCCGCTCGTAGTTCGGCCAGGCCTTGGGCGTGGGTGACTATCGGGGAGTAGCCGAGCTCTGCGCGGGCCCTGGAGATGTCGATCGTGCACTCCTGGGTGAGGAGCCAGGAGCGGAAGGTGGTCATCGGCGGGTCGCCCTTCAGCGGCAGGAGCTTCCAGGCGGTTTCGCAGACGCGCGCCAGCGGCGCGGCGGTCCACGCCGGGAGATTGCGATCGGGCGGCTCGACCCCCTGGGTCTCCATCAGGGCGGTGACGAACTCTCGAAAGACGACCGGCTCGCCGTCGGTGACGAAGTAAGCCCCGCCGGGCCGGCCCTTCTCGGCCGCCAGCAACAGGCCCTCGACCACGTTGTCGACGTGAGCCGTGTCGGTGACGTTGCGACCGCCGCCGACCCACGCCCATTTACCTGCTTCGACCGTCTCGACCATCCCCGGCAGCAGCGTGGTGTCGCCCTTGCCCCAAACGAAGCGTGGCCGCACGGCGACCGTCTCGAAACCATCGCGGTCCGCCTCGCGCACCACCAGCTCGGCACGGGCCTTGGTCGCCGGGTAGGGCGCCCGCGAGTCGGGACGCAGCGGCGCCGTCTCATCGACCTGCACCAGCGGCTCACCGGCCATCAACGCAGCCTCCGTCCCGCAGTGGATGAAGCGCCGCACCCCGGCCTCGGCGCAGGCGGCCAGCGCATTCCGCGTGCCCTCGACGTTTCCCCGCTCGAACTCCTCCCACGGCCCCCACTCGCCGAGGTGGGCTGCGAGATGGAAGGCGACATCGCAGCCCGCCGCCGCGCCCGCCATCGAGGCCCGATCTCCGATATCGCCACGGATCGGCTCCGCCCCCAACTCGGCGACCCGCTCCGCGGAGAGCTCCGAGCGTGCCAGCGCCCGCACCGGTCGCCCTTCGCCGACCAGCCGCTGCACCAGCCGGCCGCCGATGAACCCGGATCCGCCGGTCACGAAGGCCGCTGCGCTCATCGGACGATGGTAGACCGCATCGACTTGGCTGACGACGCCCCGTGGTCGAGGTTTCGACCGCAATGCGATTCAAACCTCGACCACGGGGGGTGCGGTGCGACTAGGCTGGGCCCCGTGAAATCGGTTCTGATCACCGGGGCCTCGACCGGCATTGGCCGCGCTACGGCGCTGCGACTGGACCGGGCCGGGTGGCGAGTGTTCGCCGGGGTACGCAGGGAGGCGGATGCCGACTCGCTGCGCAAAACGGCCTCGGAGCGATTGGTGCCGCTGATGCTCGACGTGACCGAGGTAGACCAGGTCGCCACCGCAACCGAGCGGATCGGCGAGCTGGTGGAGGAGGCCGGCCTCGACGGCCTCGTCAACAACGCCGGCATCGCCGTCCCGGGCCCGCTGGAGACGCTGCCGATCGAGGACTTCGAACGGCAGGTCGGTGTCAACCTGACCGCCCACGTCGCCGTCACCCAGGCGATGCTGCCGCTGATCCGCCGCGCCCGCGGCCGCATCGTCTTCATCACCTCGATCGGGGGCCTGATGGCCTTCCCGATGTTCGGTGCCTACCACGCCGCCAAGTTCGGTCTCGAGGCGGTCGGCGACGTCTTCCGCCGCGAGCTGCGGCCCTGGGGGATCGAGGTGATCGTGGTCGAGCCCGGCTCGATCGCCACCCCCATCTGGGAGCGCGGCGATAGCGAAGTCGAGGCGATCGCCGCACGTGCCGGTGACAGGCAGGCCGAGCTGTACGGCAAGGCGATCGAGGCCGGCCGCGAGGTGGCGCGCAAGACCGGCGAACGGGGCATCCCGCCCGAGAAGGTGGCGGAGAAGCTCGAGCACGCGCTCACGACCGGCCGTCCCCGCACCCGTTACCTCGTCGGCGCCGACGCCCGCGGCCAGGCCCTCCTCGCCAGGCTTTTCCCCGACCGCCTGCTCGACTGGCTGATCGCCCGACTCAGCGGGATGTAGCTCAGCGGGCGCCGGCGGCGAGCTCGTCGCGGGCTTCTTCGATCGTCTCGAGGCTCGTCACCGCGCCGGTGCGTTCGGCCACCTCGGCGGCTTCGTCGAGCGCCCGATCCGCTCCCTCCACGCCAAGCTCGGCGCGGGCGATGCCGAGCGCGTAGAGGGCCAGGGGCAGTGACCAGAGCAGGCCCCGCTCGCGCGCCGTCTCGCTCGCCCAGCCGGCCAGCTCGAGTGCCTCCTCGACCCGTCCGATGCCGAGCAGTGCCTCGGCCCGCACGGCTCCGCGCCAGGTCTCCATCTCGCCACCGCCCGGCATCGCCTCGCGGTGGACGCGCTCGGCGTCCTCGATCGAGCCCAGCGCCTCGGCATATTCCTCCGCTGCGAGCTGCGCCGCGCTCAGGTTGGCGAGCGCGAGGCTGCGCGAGAAGACGTCACCGAGCCGCTCGGTCAGCTCGCAGTTGCGCCGCGCCAGCGCCACGCCCGCGGCGGCTTCGCCGCGCATCCCCAGCATCAGCGAGAGGTTGCTGCGGGTCCAGCTGGCGAGCTCGGGGTCGCCGTCCTCGGTGGCGATCGTCAGCGCCGCGTTGAAGAGCTCTTCGGCCTCGTCGAGGCGACCGCGCTCGCGCCGCACCAGCCCCTTCATCATCGTCGCCCAGGCGATTGGGCTGCCGATCACGATGCCGGCGCCGAGCCCGCGGTCGCCGTCGGTCAGCTCCAGCACCCGATCGAGCTCGGCCTCGAAGCCGTCGAAGTCACCCGCGCAGAGAAAGGCGTAGGACCCCGCCGCGCGCAGCGCGACCCGCAACGGCAGATCCCCTGACGCATCCGCCAGCCGGTTCACCTCCGCCACCGCCCCCAGCCACGCGTCGGTGTGCTGGTCGATCCCCGGCCGCGCATCGGTCGCCATCTTCAGCATCGCCAGCGAGTGCAGGTCGCCGCTGCGCGTGGCGATCTCCTCCGCCTCGGCGGCGAGGCGCGCTTCCTCGCCGGCGTCCATCCCCAGTCGCCAGGCGTACTGCAACTGCAGCAGGCGGGAAGCGACTCCCAGCGCCGCCGTCTCCTCGCCGTCGGGCAGCTCCCCGGCAAGCTCCATCGTGCGCCGCCAGAGCCGCAGCGCGTCGGCCGGATGACTGCTGCCGGCCCAGTAGGCCGCCCGCGCCGACCAGCGCGCCGCCTCCAGCGTTTCCCCGCCGGACTCCATGTGGCTGGCGATCAGCGCCGCCAGCTCGTCGGCGCGCTCGGAGTTGAGCTCGATCATCGCCCGCGCGACCGCGGCGTGCGTTGCCGCACGCTGCTCGCCGAGCTGCGAGCCGTATGCGACCTCCCGCGTCAGCGGGTGGCGGAAGGCGAGCACCCGCTCGGGGTAGACCTCGACCTCGTAGAGGAAGCCGGCATCGATCAGCTCGCGCACCAGCTCGTCGCACTCCTCGCCCTCGCGGCCCGAGATCAGGCTGAGCGCCGTCTCGCCGACCTCCTTCCCGGCCACCGATGCCTCCTGCAACAACAGCTTCGCCTCGGCGCCGAGCCGGTCGATGCGCGCCGCCAACACGGTCTGCACGCTGGCCGGCACGCCGACGTCGTCGAGCGGGCGGGCCAGGCGGTAGGCGCCCCTATCGCCCTTCAGGTACCCCGACTCCGCCAGCTCGCGGACGATCTCCTCGATAAAGAACGGGTTGCCCGCCGTGCGCTCGTGGATCGCCTCGGCCAACCCGTCGAGCGACGGGTCGGTGCCGGCCAGGTCGCGCAGCAGCTCGGCGGTGTCCGCCGGGCCGAGCGGGTCGAGCACGATCTCGCGGTAGTCGGGTGGCCCGCTCCAAGGCCGCTCGTACTCGGGACGGAAGTTGACGAGGACCAGGGTCGGCGTGCCCTCGACCGCGGCGAAGAGCTCGCCCAGCATCCCGGCGCTGCCCTCGTCCAGCCAATGCAGGTCCTCGATCACGCAGACGACCGGCTCTCGCCGGTTGGGCGCCCGCACCAGGCGGCAGACGATGGAGCGCAGCGCCCGCTGACGCGCCTCGGCGCTGAGCTGGGGGGCGGGACGGGTCGGATCGGGGACGCCGAGGAAGTCGAAGAGGATCGGCAGCTCGTCGGCGAACTCGGGGTCGAGCAGGAGTGCGCGCCCGGCGACCTTCTCGCGCACGGTCCGCTCGCTGTCGGCGTCGGCGATGCCGAAGTAGGCGCGCAGCATCTGCAGCACGGGCATGAAGGGGGTCTCCTGGCCGTGTGACTGGGCCTGCGCCTCGAAGACCTCGATCCCGCCGCCGTGCGCCCGCTCGACGAACTCGTGACAGAGGCGGCTCTTGCCGACGCCCGGCTCGGCGACGACGGCGACGACGGCACCCCCACCCTCGTGCGCTTGCTCGAGCCCGGCCTCCAGCACCGCCATCTCCTTGTCGCGGCCGACGAAGCGCGAAAAGCCGCGCTCGCGCGAAAGGTCGAGCCGCGAGCGCGCCGTGCCCACCCCTGCCAGCTCGAAGACCCGCACCGGCCGGCTGGCGCCCTTGATCTCGAACTCGCCCAGGTCCTCCAGCTCGAGAAAGCCATGGGCCAGCTCGGCCGTGGCCTCGGTCAGGTAGGCCTTGCCGGGCTCGGCCAGCGCCTCCATTCGTTGGGCGAGTCCAACGGTGTGGCCGATTGCGGTGTACTCGCCTTCGCCGCCGGGAGCGATCGCCCCCGCCACCACCTCGCCGGAGTTGATCCCGATCCGGGCGGAGAAGTTGAGCCCATGCTTGCGGCGCAACTCGCCCGCGTACTCGGCGATGTCGTCGAGCATCCGCAGGGCGGCGAAGCAGGCCCGCCGTGCATGGTCCTCGTGGGCGACCGGGGCGCCGAAGACGGCCATGATCCCGTCGCCGGTGAATTTGTCGACCGTGCCCTCGAAGCGGCGCACCTCGTCGGAGAGGATCGAGAAGAAGCCCTTCATGATCCGGCGCCACTCCTCGGGATCCTGTTGCTCGGCAAGGTCCATCGAGCCCTTGACGTCGGCGAAGAGCACGGTGACCTGCTTGCGCTCACCATCGGCCTCGATGCGATCCGCACTGGTCACGGATCCCCAATCGTACGCTCCGAAGCCACCTATACTGGCTCGACCCAAACCGATTGACTGGTCAGTCAGCCCCTGTGAGAGGACTCGAAGTGCGTGTAGCGGCGGTGCAGCTCAATTCGAATGGCGACAAGGCACGGAACCTGGCTGCGGCCGAGCACCTGGTTCGCGCCGCGGCCGCCGACGGCGCCGAGCTCATCGCCCTGCCCGAGAAGTGGAACCTGCTCGCCTCGGGTGAGGAGATGGCGGCCGGCGCCGAGGCGCTCGACGGGCCCAGCCTCGGTGCGGCCCGCGATTGGGCAGGCGAGCTGGGCGTCCATCTGCTCGCCGGCAGCATCGCCGAGCGGGGCGGTGACGGCGTGAAGGCCTTCAACACCTCTGTCCTGATCGGCCCCGACGGCGCCGACCTCGCCGTCTACCGCAAGATCCACATGTTCGACGTCGAAGCGGGCGGCGTCGTCTACCGCGAGTCCGACCACGAGCGGGGTGGCGAGGAGATCGTCTCGGCGGCGGTCGACGGGGTCGAGTTCGGCCTCACGGTCTGCTACGACCTGCGCTTCCCCGAGCTGTACCGGATCCTCGCCGTGCGCGGCGCCCGGCTGATCGCCGTCCCCTCGGCCTTCACCGCGGCCACCGGCCGCGACCACTGGCAGGTCCTCCTGCGGGCTCGCGCGATCGAGAACCAGGCCTTCGTCCTCGCCCCCGACCAGTTCGGCGAGGCGCCGCCGCACTACAGCTCCTTCGGCCGCTCGTCGATCGTCGACCCCTGGGGGGTGGTGCTCGCCACCGCGCCCGACGAGGAGTGCTTCGTCGCCGCCGAGCTCGACCTCGGCGCGCAGGAGCGGGTCCGCGAGCAGCTTCCGTCGCTCGCCAATCGCCGGCCGCGGGTCTATACGTGGCCCCACCTGCAGGAGGCGCACGCCTGATGGCCTCGAACCCCAAAGCTCCGCCGGTCGACAAGCGCCGCCAGATCCTCGACGCCGCGATCCGCGTCTTCGCCCGCCAGGGCTTCCACTCGACCCGGGTCGCCGACATCGCCGACGAGGCGGGCGTCGCCTACGGGCTCGTCTACCACTACTTCAAGTCGAAGGAGGAGGTGCTCAACGAGCTGTTCACTGAGCGCTGGTCGCTGCTGCTGACGGCGATCGAGGAGGCGGATCGAAGTGAGGCGAGCCCGCGCGCCAAGTTGGAAACGGTGGCCGGCTTCATCGTCGAGTCCTACCGCCACAACCCCGAGTTGATGAAGGTGATCATCGTCGAGGTCACTCGCGCCGCAAACTCCTTCGGTCGAACCCACCTGCCGGAGATCAGCCGTGCCTATGACTCGATCGCCAAGATCGTCGCCGATGGTCAGGAATCGGGCGTCTTTCGCCGCGACATCGACGCGGAATTCGCCTCGATGTCCTTCTACGGAGCGATCGAGCAGCTGCTCTCCGGCTGGATCTTCGAGCTGATCCCCGCCGCCGACTCCGATTTCGAGCAGGCAAAGACTCTTGTCACGGCGACGATCTGCGACGGCCTCGAGCCGCGATAGGTAAGGTCGGACCCTGATGGACAACGAGCTCGTCAAAAGACTCGTCTGGAGCGGAATGCTCGCCGGGGTCGGCGCCTTGGCAAGCATCGTCGCCGCTCGGGCTGCCGGGATCCTCTACCGACGGATGTTCAACGAGGATCCCCCTGAGTAGGGAGCGGGCGCGATGACCGACCCCACCCCCAACCCGGTCCCGCCACCGCGCGGCACCGACGATCGCTCGGTCACGGAGCTCGTTTTCGACGTCTCCGAACGCGCTTCCTCGCTGGTCCGCGAGGAGATCGAGCTCGCCAAAGCGGAGATCGGCGAGAAAGTCGGCAAGATCCTGCGCGGCTCGGTCGTCGGCGTCGCCGCCGGCACCTTCGCCTTCCTCGCCCTGATCCTGATCATGGAGGGGGTCGCCTGGTTGTTGGCCGAAGAGGTCTTCGACGGCAACGCCTGGCCGGGTTTCTTCGTCGAGGCGGCGCTTTTCCTCCTCATCGCCGCCGCCGCCGGCCTCTTCGCCTACCGCTCGGTCCAGGCCGGCGCGCCGCCGGTGCCCGAGCAGGCAATCGAGGAGGCCAAGCAGATCAAGAGCACGCTCGAAGGGGAGGGCGGGGAGAAATGACCGAGCGCACCGCGGCCGAGATCCGCCGCGACATCGACGTTCAGCGGCGCGACCTCGGCCGCTCCGTCGAAGCCCTGCGCGGACGCGTCACCGAACTGACCGACTGGCGCCGCCAGGTCAGCGAGCACCGCAGTCAACTGGTCGTCGGCGCCGCGGTGGCGGGGTTTGCCCTCGGCGGCCTGATGATGCTCAAACGCCGCCGCAGGTAGCGCCGCGCTCAGCTCAGCACGGACTTACTGACGGAGCCGATCCCCAGTAGGCCGGGGCCGACGTGGGCGCCGAGCACTGGGCCGACCTCGGAGATGAAGGCGGGCTCGCAGCCGAATATCTCGCGTGCGTCGTCAGCCAGGCCGGCGGCGGTCTCGTCGTCCTGGATGTGCTGGACGACCCAGGCGTCGAGGCCCGAGTCGTGTCGCTCGCGGGCGTAGTCGCGCAGGCGCTCGATCGAGCGAGCGCGGGTGCGGACGCGCTCGACCGGGGTGATCTCCTCCTCCAGGGTGAGGATCGGCTTGATCTTCAGGGCCGAGCCGATGAAGGCGCTGGCGCCGCCGATGCGCCCGCCCCGGCGCAGGTACTCGAGGGTGTCGATCGCAAACCACATCTTCAGCTCCTCGCGGGTCTGCCGAGCGCGGGCCATCACCGCCTCGCCGTCGCCCCCGGAGGCCGCAGCCGCCGCGGCACCGAGTGCGCAGAGGCCCATCCCCCCGGCCGCCGAACGCGAGTCGAAGACGCTGATCCGCTCGCCCCCCCTGCCCTCGTCGATCAGCCTCTGGCGCGCCTGGTTGGCGGCCTCGCAGGTGCCGGAGATCCCGGCCGAGATGTGGACCGAGACGATTTCGCGGCCGCCGTCCAGCAGCGGCTCGTATACGGCGGTGAGGTCGCCGACCGAGGGCTGGGAGGTCGTCGCGCCCCCCTCAGAGGCGCGCAGACGCTCGAAGAAGGCACCGTAGTCCCCGACTTCGGTCTCGCGCTGTTGCTCGCCGTCGATCGAGACATAGAGGCTGACGACCTGGATATCGCGGTCGGCGAGCAGCTCGGAGGGGAGGTAGGCCGTGCTGTCGCAGACCACGGCGGTTGGCGGGGTGATGCTCAAGGCAGGCGATTCTCGCAGAACGGCCGCTACACTTTATGAAGTGACCGACGCCACCACCGACAGCCCACAAGAGGCGATCACCCTCACCGACAGGGCAGCCGAGAAGATCGGCGAGCTGCTCGGCGGTCAGGACGATTCCGAGGGCCAGGCGCTGCGCGTCGCCGTCCGCGGCGGCGGCTGCTCCGGCTTTCAGTACGCACTTGCCTTCGATCGCGCCAAGGAGGACGACCACGTCTTCGCGGTCGACGGCGTCGCCGTCGTCGTCGACAAGGTCAGCATGCAGTTCGTCTTCGGCTCCGAGGTCGACTACGTCGAAGGCCTGCAGGGAGCGGGTTTTCAGGTGAACAACCCCAACGTCGTCGCTGCCTGTGGCTGCGGATCCTCTTTTCAGGTCAAAGAGGACGCCGCCGAGACGGCAGCGGTCTAGCTGCCGTCTATCTGAAGCGGCGGAGACTGCGCCGGCGGCGTAGCAGCAGGAGCTGCGGCCACCTCCGGTTGCTCGACGCCGAGCGCCTCTGCCAGCTCGCCCGACTCGAACATCTCCTCGACCAGGTCGGCGCCGCCGATCAGCTCGCCGTTGACGTAGAGCTGGGGGAAGGTCTGCCAGTCAGAGATCTCGGCGGTCACCTCGCGCAGCGGCTGCAGCGCGGGGAGGACGTCGATGGCGCCGTACTCGACGTCCATCGAGTCGAGCACCTGGACGACCCGCATCGAGAAACCGCAGCGCGGCATCTCCGGCGTTCCTTTCATGAAGAGCAGCACCGGGTTGTCAGCGATCAGCTCTTCGACTTTCTCCTTCAGCTGTGGATCGGCCATCGGCACAGGTTAGCTATCCCGGCACCTGGGTCTTAACGCTGAGGGCGTGGATGGCGCCGTCGTCGAAGCGCTCCTTGACCGCGGCCTTGACCAAGCGGTGCTGGTCGATCCGCGAGAGGCCCTCGAACTGCGGCGCGGTCACCGTCGCCCGCAGGTGGTCGCCGGCGCCGGTCTCGTCCGCCACCTCGACCGTGGCGCCCGGCAGCGCCGCGGCGATCATCCGCTCTATCTCCGCCAGGTCAGCCATCGCCAGTGACCTAGCCGGTGATCTTCTCGCCCAGCGTCTCGAGCATCTCCTCGACGCGGACGAACTTGACCCGAGGGCGGCCGTGCGGCTCGCCGCGGCCGACCTCGGCCTGGTCGATCGCCTGCCAGTCCTCGAAGCTGACGTAGCGGACGCCGCGCTCGGCGAGCAGCTCCTCGACTGCCGAGGGATCGGGGTTCGCGGGCGCGAGCAGGGTTTGCGATCCGACGTCCGCCAACAGGTGCTGGACGGTCTCCAGGGCGTCTTTCTTGTTGGTACCGATCACGCCGGAGGGACCGCGCTTGATCCAGCCGGCGGTGTAGTGGCCGACCTTGTGGCCCGAGTCGTGTGAGTCGAGCACGCGGCCACCCTCGTTGAGGATCAGGCCCCGCTTCTCGTCGAAGGGGACCCCCTCGATCGGCACACCGGTGTAGCCGACCGAGCGCAGCACCAGGCCGCACTCGAGCTCTTCGCGCTCACCCGTGTCCTTGGCCCGCAGGCTGCCGCCCTCCTCGACCAGCTCGTTGCGGCCGACGACGATCGATTCGACCTTGCCTTCGCCCTTGATCTCGACCGGCGAGGCGAGGAAGCGCAGCACGATCCGTTGGCGCTTGCCCTCCGGCTCGCGCTGGGAGAACTCGCGCAAGGTCTCGACGTTGACGCGAGTGGTCTTGTCGGCCTCCTCGGACCCGAGGTACGCGGCGCTGGCCGGGTCGAGCTCGACCTCGGCCGGGTCGACGATCACGTCGGCGTCCTCCATCTCACCCAACTCCTTGATCTCCGGGTTGGTGAAGGCGGCCTGGACCGGGCCGCGGCGGCCGAGCACGACGATCTCTCGGATCTGCTTGCGGTCGAGCAGCTCGATCGCGTGGTCGGCGGTGTCGGTCTGGCGCAGCTCATGGTCGGTGAGGGCGAGCATCCGCGCCACGTCCATCGCCACGTTGCCGTTGCCGATCACCACCGCCCGCTCGCCGGAGAGGTCGAACTCGTTGTCGCAGTAGTCGGGGTGGGCGTTGTACCAGCCGACGAAGGCGGTGGCCGCATGGCTGCCGGGCAGCTCTTCGCCGGGGATGCCGAGCTGGCGGTCGGTCTCGCAACCGACCGTGAAGACGATCGCGTGGTAGAGCCGCTCGAGATCCTCGACCTCGATGTCGTGGCCGACCTTGACGTTGCCGAAGAAGCGGAAGCCTTCACGTGCCGCGGTTTTTTCGTAGACCCGGGTCACCGACTTGATCTTGGGGTGGTCGGGAGCGACGCCGCCGCGCACCAGGCCAAAGGGGGTGGGGAGGCGGTCGAAGAGGTCGACCTGGGCGTGCGTGTCCGCGTCCTTGAGGATGTGCTCGGCGGCGTAGAAGCCGGAGGGGCCGGCGCCGACGATGGCGACGCGCACGGGGTTCTCTTCGGTTCCGATCTGGGCCATGGCTCTTTCAGAATCTTGACCGCCTTGCAGGCGCAAGGCGCGGTGTAATCACTGACTGCGGACGCGGAAGGATAGGGAAACGGAGGCGCCGCGCGCCTACGCGGCGAGCAGTTGGCCGCTGCAGTTGGGGCAGATGCCGTGGTCGAGTGTCGGCAGCCGGCTGCGGCGGAAGAGCTCCAACTGCTTTGCCGCCTCCTCGACCTCGACCCAGTCGCCATCGATCAGAAAGCGGTCGCACCAGGCGCACATCTGCAGGAAGTCGCCTTCCTCGCGCGGTGCGTCCGAGTCGAGCAGCGGCTGTGGCTCCTCGCGCTTCCCCTCAGCGCGAAGCCGGGCCGAGAAGAGGACCACCCGGCCGCTGCTGTCGGCGGCGATGCGGATGTCCATCTCACGCGTCACGTCGGGCCCGTCGCAGCGAAACGGCAGCTCGACCCCGCGCACCCCCTCGCGCACCCGGCGCAGCAGCAGTCGCTGCAGTTTCCTCACGTCGTGGCCGGCGACGAAGTCCCAGAGCGAGCGGCCGAGGCTATCGCCCGCCCCCTCCCAGCCGTTCTCTGTCGCAAAGCGGTAGTAACCCTCGTCGACCCGAATCAGCCGGTCTTCGTCATCGATTGCGTAGCTGAGCGCCTCAACCGTCATTCACGACGGATTATCGGTCACGTCTCGGTACTACTCAAGATTGCAGCGGTGCTGGCGGTTCCGTCGAGCGCATCGAGGGCCTTGCGAACCGACATCGCCAGGCAGGTGAAGATCGGCGTCTCGCGCTCGGTGTACTCGCTCGACTCGGTCGGTCGCAGCTCGTTGACCAGGTCGAGGAACATCCCCGGATCGTCGCCCTCGAAGGCGACGACGAACTCCTGGTCATCCAGGCCGAACGAATATGAGGTGTTGATCGTGATCTCCGGATAGCGGCGGCCGACCTCGATATGGCTCTTCATGATCCGCTGTCGCTCCTCCGCCGGCAGGCCGTACCAACGGCGCTGCTTGACCATCGGGTAGAGGAAGAGGTACTTGCGCTCCGAGACGCAGATCTCCGGTCGCGCCTGCTCGTCGCTGTAGGGCGAGCGTTTGGTCATCGAGAGGAAGGAGTGGGGGGTGTCCGTCCACTTCGCCAGGCCGCTCTGCCCGAGAACGACGTGGAAGGTGTGCAGATCGTCCAGGTTGGGGCTCTGGCTGAGCAGGACCAAGTCGACGTCGCCGCGCGTGCCTATGGTTGAGTAGGCGCGCAGCGAGCGGTCGAGGGCGAAGTCCTCGCAAGCCGCCAGGAACTCCTGCTTGTCGGCGGCGCGCAGCTCGGCGTCGCGGCGGCGCCACTCAGGGTCGATCTTGAAGAAAGTGAACTTGGCGAACGTGCGGTCGGCCATCGCGGTCACGATAGCGCCGGCTGCGCTGGTGGCGGTCGCCATCGCGTTCCTGCTGGCGCTGCATGCGGCCGGCGCCGGTTTCCGGGGTGACCCGCTGGCGGTCGTGCGCAACGCCTCCCCCGACAGTCGACTCTGGGACGTCGCTGGCCGGCGGGCGCCGGTGGTCGGGGTGACGCTGATCGCCTGGCTGGCGGCTTTCGGCCTGGCGATGGCGGTGGATCGCCGGCGCGCCGGGCGGGTCGCGGTGCGTCTATTGGCGCTGGCGCTCGTCTACCTGCCGCTGCTCTGCCTGGCGGCGGCGGCGTTCGAACCGGGGGTCGGCGCCGAACGTCTGCTGGTCATGCTCGGCGCGCCGGCGCTGGCGGCGCTGACCTTGGCGGCGCTCGGTGGCTACCCGGCCCTGGCCTTCGCCTGCGGGGCGACCGCCATCGCCTACGCGATCGACCTGATCGGCGGCTCATCCCTGACCCAGCTCTCGATCGTCGGTCCCAACCCCGCGGCCGGCCATCGCTTCTACGGGATCGGCAACGAGCTCGAGGCCTGTCTGGTGGTCCTGATCCTGGTCGGCACCGGCGCGGCCCTATCCGTTCCGGTGCGCCTTTCCCACCGGGGAGATGGGAAAGGCGCACCGGAAGGCCCCGCCGCCTGGCCCCGCCGCCCCGCCGCCTTCCTCGTCGTCGCCGCGATCTTCTCTTTCCTCTTCGCCTATGGGCGCTACGGCGCCGACGTCGGCGCGGCGATAAGCCTGCCGCTGGGCGCCGCGGTCGCCGCGGCGCTCGTGGCCGGCCGG